>JBEAQB010000316.1:0-2946 GCA_041164125.1 Cyanobacteriota bacterium | reverse complement strand
GCTCTGCCATTAATTCTCCGATGCGCTCGATCGCCGTAAAACCCGCTTGAAACATGGTGAACTTATCAGCAAATTGGCGCAGGGGATTGAATAATCGTTGGCCGTACAGGATAAATGCCGTTAAGACTCCAAATTCTAGATTCCCACCTAAAATCAACCACCCGCCTAAGCCCAATACCCCGGCGATCGCCACTAAACTACTCCATTCCAACGTTGCTGATACCGCCGAATCATGGAAAATCGTTTTATCAATAGCCTGACGGTATTTTTCGTTGACCTGCCTAAACAAACGGCTATTAAGGTCCTCTCGCCGAAATAACTGCACCACGTTAATCCCCGCCACATTTTCCTGTAACTGGGAATTCAGCCGCGACAATTCTTCCCGTGCTTGGTAATTGGCCTTACGGTACTGCTGTTGGAAATAAATAATTAATCCCGTGACCGGCACAAGCATAGCCACTAAAATCGAGGCCAATTGCCATTGCACCCAAAACATGGTCACCATAATCGCCAAGATAGAGACGACATCGCTCACCACCCCGATCGCCCCACTCGCAAAAACTTCGCCCAGGGCTTCTACGTCATTGGTTAAACGTGTTACCAGGCGACCGACCGGCGTGCGATGAAAAAAATTAACCGACAACAACGTGACATGGTCAAATAAATCCTGGCGCACATCGGCGGTAATTTCCTGTCCCATTTTTTGGACGATGAAGCCCTGGATACCCAAAAAAATAAGTCGTACCACAATGGTGATTGCCAAAATAATCACCAACGTATTGAGGGCATGATCGAGGGATAGGGTGTCCAAAAAGCCCCAGGCTGGTTCTTGTCGTAGCAAAGAGACGGCTTGGCCAACAATTAACGGCTGGATCGCCCCAGAAAAAGCAACCGGGATCAATAAAAGCAGCGCCGCCAGTAATTCGCGGGGATAGCGCTTGACATAGGGCAATAGCCGCAGCAATAAACGCCAATCATTATTAGGAGGGTAAGCTGGGGTTGGGGACACAGGGACAGTAAGTGAGTTTCTGAGTCTGACATCTTGATTGTTGCCGATGCAGGCATAGGGCATGGGGGTCACCCCATGGGGTCAGAACTGTCCTGACCATAGCATAAGTCAGACCCGCTCTCCTGCAGCGCTGCAACCAAGGGACGAGACACAGCGGTGATTTATACTGCCTTAATTAACCGGTTCTAGTCAGTGATGGCTTTTAATAACACCTCACTTAATTCCATACCCTCCATATCATCAATGGTGATCGTGTCTACGATGTCAAATTTGGCCCCTGCAGCTTGGAGCTGATCATCAAGGGCTTTGAAAAAGGCAGTGGCTTTTTTGTCCCGACCGACTTGGATCAAGGAAATGGCGAGTTCTTCATCACAATCAATTTTCTGGCTAGCATCCAAAATTAAGCGAATCACCGCTTTGCGATCGGTCGGTTCACCATCGGTGATGATTAAGAAGGTTTCCCCATTTTCTTTACATTGCCCGGCCGCTTTACGTTGGAAGAAGTTATCTAGACCATCTTGGAGGGCGCTAGCGAGGTCAGTGCGTCCCATCGGCTCATTGTGCTCATAAATATAAGCAACTTTGTCGGCGGTGACATTGTCATATCGTCGAAAACGGCCAGAAAATAGGTATATTGTGATACCGTCAGGGTCAATTTCCTCACATTTCTTGGCTAGGGCAACGGTGGACGTTTGGGCAATTTCCCAGCGGGTGGGGCCATTAGGATCATCAGCGGTAGCCATACTGCTGCTTTTATCGATCATTAAGGTATAGTCCCGATTTTCGAGAACCGCTTCAGCGATCATATTCATCTCCAGAAACAATGGCGACTTTTCCTTTTTTAGCGTATAACAGCTGTTAAAAAATGTTCTTAACATTGCAGATTTCTGTAAACTACCCACGTCGGGTCAAAGAGTCAGGTTAGAGCGTGGGACTTTCCGGAACATATCTTTGGTAATAAAAGTCAGCAGGTGGTTTGACCCGCAAGACGGTTCCCATTTGAGCGAAGGGCATGGTTGATTTCAGTAATCTCAATAGTTTGGCAGCGTCTATTCTGGTGGAAACCTGGGGGAAATTAGGCTTAACCCAGGTAGTCCTTTGTCCAGGTTCCCGCTCTAGTCCCTTAACGGTGGCGTTTGCTCGCCAGGGAGACATGGATTGCTTGGTGAGCTTAGATGAGCGTTCGGCGGCCTTTTTGGCGTTGGGTTATGCCAAACGGACTCGGCAACCCGTGGCATTAGTGTGTACCTCTGGCACAGCGGCGGCTAACTTTTTGCCGGCCATTATTGAAGCCCACTATAGTCAAGTGCCCCTGATCGTCTTAACCGCCGATCGCCCTCCCACATTGAGGCATTGCCATGCGGGTCAAACGATTGTCCAAACCAAGCTTTATGGTGATTATCCCCAATGGCAGGTGGAGTTAGCCCTACCGGAACCCAGCTTGGATTTTTGCCACTATCTCCGGCAAACGGCTATCCAGACCTGGCAGCGTTGTTTCTGGCCGAGATTGGGAAGCGTCCATCTCAATTGCCCGTTTGCAGAACCCCTCGCCCCAACCTGTGACCATGCCGTTACCCACTTGAAATCTCAACTCAATCCTCAGCAGTTTTATCACCACCTACCCTTCCACAAATTTAGGGATAGCCAGGGACCGAAACCCGCCATTCATCAGACACTTTCCCCATCCAGTTTGCCTAGTTTCACCCATGTCGGGTTAATGGTTGTGGGGGTGGTTGCCGGTGGTGAAACGCCTGAATTGATTAAAGCCCTACTGGCGATCGCGCAACAACTCCATTGCCCAATCTTGGCCGATGCCCTATCGACGATACGAAATTATGACGATGGCACGGCGGTGATCCTCACCCATTACGATTTTATTTTGCGGTGTCCGGCTTGGCGGCGAGACTTAATCCCACAATACCTTTTGCAAATTGGTG
>JBEAQB010000315.1:0-3022 GCA_041164125.1 Cyanobacteriota bacterium | reverse complement strand
GGTCGCTGTTTGTGGTTGGCCACGACTGTGGGCATGGATCATTTTCTAAATCCAAAACATTAAACACTTGGATTGGTCATCTTAGCCATACCCCGATTTTGGTTCCTTACCACGGCTGGCGCATTAGCCATCGGACTCACCATGCCAATACCGGTAATATCGACACCGACGAAAGTTGGTATCCGGTGACAGAGGAAAAATATGAGCAAATGGCTTGGTATGAAAAGCTTTTACGCTTCTACTTACCCCTCATTGCCTATCCGATTTATCTTTTCCGGCGATCGCCGAATCGAACAGGCTCCCATTTTTTGCCCAGCAGTCCTTTGTTTCGGCCATCTGAAAAATGGGATGTGCTCACGAGTACTTTTTGTTTGGTGGCGTTTGTCTGTTTTCTGGGCTTTTTGACCGCTCAATTGGGTGGGTTATTTTTGCTCAAGTTTTACCTGATGCCCTACCTCGTCTTCGTCATTTGGTTGGACTTAGTCACCTTCTTGCATCACACCGAAGACGATATTCCCTGGTATCGGGGCACCGATTGGTTTTTCCTCAAAGGGGCCCTTTCCACCATTGATCGGGACTATGGTTTTATCAACCCCATTCACCACAACATTGGCACCCACGTCGCCCACCATATTTTTTCCAATATGCCCCACTACAAACTCCGTCGGGCGACAGAGGCAATTAAACCCATTTTAGGGAACTATTATCGCTACTCGGATGAACCGATCTGGCGAGCTTTCTTCAAATCCTATTGGGCCTGCCATTTTGTTGCTGATCAAGGATCTCGCCTGTATTATCGCTCTCCTAGCAATCCCGGTTATCAAAAATAATGGGGCTTCAACCCGTGTCTTGAGGACGCATTGGTCAACGGCTTGGCGCCAAATATTCGGTTTCGCAGGATCTGAATGCACCAAGTTGTTGAATTGAACAACTGTCGAATGGCAATTGAGCTTGCTTCACTCCCTAAAGATTCACCGCCGTTTCTGTGAGGAAAGGGGTAAGGAGTGACTATAATTTACGGTTAGTCCTTTGCCCTATTTCTCAAACGGCCATCGCCCTTTCTGTAACTACCATGGCTCAACGTTACGTCCGTATTCAAGACAATTCCGGGGAAATTCATTATGGCTTGTTACAACTTGACCATAGCGTGGTGTTGCTGAGTGGGGCACCTTGGCTAGGCGGTCAAGCGTTGGACACTACCATTGCGGAAATAGACTACCAACTCTTAGCCCCTTGTCTGCCCTCAAAAATTGTAGCGGTAGGTCGTAATTATCAGGCTCATGCAGCAGAATTAGGGAATGAGGTACCGACACAACCTCTATTATTTCTCAAACCCTCCTCGGCGATCGCCGCTGATCAACACGTTATTGTTTACCCGCCCCAATCCCAACGGGTAGATTACGAAGGGGAGCTAGCGGTCATTATTGGTAAACAAAGTAAACAGATTAGTGCTGAACAAGCGGCAGATGCTATTTGGGGTTACACGATTGCCAATGATATTACCGCCCGTGATTTGCAACGTCAAGATTCCCAATGGACGAGAGCGAAAGGCTTTGATGGTTTTTGTCCCTTAGGCCCTTGGGCTGTGCGTCACATTAGCCCCGATGCCCTTTTGCAAACTTTTGTTAATGAGGAAACCATCCCCCGACAGTCGAGCCCCATCAGTGAGATGGTATTTTCCCCAGCAGTATTAATCTCCTATATTTCCCAGATTATGACCCTATTGCCAGGGGATGTCATTTTAACGGGTACCCCGGCAGGAATTAGTCCCCTGAAGGTCGGGGACAGGGTGAAGGTAGAAATCGAAGGGATTGGTTCTTTGTTGAATCAAATTGTGGCACCGCCAGAGGATAATTGGCTTGAGCCAGAGGCCCCAGACTCCATTTAGGATAGGATCCCCCAGCGAATCGACATTCTGCGACAGTCTAAGAAAAGGGGCGAATAAGTCGGAAAAACGGTTTTGTATCGTGTCGTTATGACTCATCAATCCATTTTAATTTGGTTTCGGAATGATTTGCGTCTCCACGACCATGAAGGTTTGAGTCGAGCGCTTCACAGTGCTCCGGCCCCTGTGAAGATTGCCGCGGTCTATTGTTATGATCCGCGTCAATTTGCCCTGACCCAGTGGGGATTTCCGAAGACAGGGGCCGTGCGGGCCAGCTTTTTAAAGGCGGCGGTTGACAATTTAGCAACAAACTTACGGGCATTGGGAAATCGCTTGTGGGTAACTGCTGGATTGCCAGAAGTGATTATTCCCCAGATAGCGAGTCAGATCCAAGCGAGAACGGTTTATTTCCAACGGGAAGTCACCCAAGAAGAAATTCGCGTTGAGCAGCAATTAATTCAAGCGTTGTTGAGGCATGGAATTGAGGCCCAAGGCTTTTGGGGGACAACCCTCTATCATCCTGATGATCTCGGGATGGCGCTGCAAGATCTGCCCGATTTATTTACCCACTTCCGTCAACAAGTGGAACGTCAACCAATTTCCGTTCGGCCGCCTTTCCCAACCCCTCAATGTTTGCCGCCCAGTCCCAGTCTTGAGCTGACATTACCCACTCCCACTGTTGATTGGTTTCCAGCAATTAAGACAGATCCTCGGGGAGTCATGAGTTTTCAGGGGGGGGAAACGGCGGGTTTGACGCGCTTACAGGATTACATTTGGCAAAATGACCGCTTGAAAATTTACAAAGAAACCCGCAATGGGATGCTTGGTGCCGATTATTCCTCTAAATTCTCCCCTTGGTTAGCGTTGGGCTGTCTATCGCCCCGCTTGATTTACCGTGAAGTAAAACGCTACGAAACGGAGCGGGTGAGCAATGAGTCCACCTACTGGCTGATTTTTGAATTGCTCTGGCGAGATTTTTTTCGCTTTGTTGCCCAAAAATATGGCGATCGCCTTTTTTATGCCTCGGGACTGCGGGGCGTTACGGTGGCATGGCAATGGGATCAAGCGCTGTTTCAGTGTTGGCAAGCTGGGACAACGGGTTATCCTCTGGTCGATGCTAATTTACGGGAATTAGCG
>JBEAQB010000314.1:0-2720 GCA_041164125.1 Cyanobacteriota bacterium | reverse complement strand
GCCCACTCCAACATTACCGGTGCAACGTCAACTTTCATGTTTCTAGCTTAGGCGATCGCCGCAAATTTAGGACCCTACGCTCAGAAAGCTTTCTACAATAGTGAATACGCCCCTCCCAGCTAGAAGTGCTAATTTCCCCTATGCCCCTGATCGGAATCGCCAACGAAAACGAATTTTACTCGGACTATTATCTCCATGCCATTTTTCAGGATGATCTCAAGGGCGTGGTTAAAGTTTGGACGGAAAAGGGGCTGGAGTTACCCGATCGCCGTTTGCGGGGGTTGAGAAAGGTTTATTTTCAACGGCGGGAACAGTTTGCCCAAGGGTTGGAGGTGGGGGAGAAATTAGCTAGCCAACGGGAATTTGGTCGGCAATTGTTGGCGGTGTTGGGCTATGACTGGCAACCGGAAAGCCAATGGGTTATTGGTAAAGGGGAAATGACGATCCCGTTATTGGGTCGGGTGAAGGATCATCTTTGGATTGTGGAAGCGTTTAACCCGGATTTGGAGGGGTTAGATGTGTTGTCCCAACCGTTACAGGCAATTCAGGGGGACGGGGAAGAAGGGTTACCAGTGGGGGAACTCTGGGAGGATGTCATCAACGATGGCATTTTTGGTCAGGATCAGCCGCCCCGCTGGGTGATTCTGTTGGGGTTGGATCAAATTGTATTAATCGATCGCCATAAGTGGGGGGCGTCGCGGTTACTGCGGTTTGACCTGGACAAAATTTTTGATGAACAGGACGGGGATGCCTACCGGGCCACGGCGATGTTATTGCATCGGGATCATCTTTGTCCAGCGGAGGGAACGCCCTGGTTGGATACGTTGGACGAAAACAGCCACCGCCATACCTACGGGGTGTCGGAAAGTTTGAAGTTTGCCCTACGGGAGGCGATCGAGCTTCTGGGTAATGAGGCGGTTTACTATTTCAATCAAATTCGCAAGGAACGGATTTACAGCAACGAAGCTGACAACGGGAAAGGCCCGATTGAACCTGATCGGTTAAAAATCGAGTGTCTGCGCTGGGTCTATCGGTTGTTGTTTATTTTCTACATTGAAGCCCGCCCGGAGTTGGGGTTTGCCCCCATTAATGCGGATGTTTATCGCTTGGGCTACAGTCTGGAAAGTTTGCGGGATGTGGCGGAAATCAATTACACCAGTTTGGAAGCAGAGGAGGGCTATTTCCTCGATATTAGTATTCGGCAGTTATTCGAGTTGTATTGGGATGGTTATCCTATCCGGCGAGCAGAGCAAGGGGAATTGGCCTTAACACCCGTTGATACGGATTTAGACAACCCGGACGATATTTATGACACGTTTCGTTTGCCGGATTTGCAAAGCCATTTGTTTGACCCCAAGGAGACGGATACCTATTTGAATCGGGTGCAGTTTCGTAATGGGGTATTGCGGCGGGTAATTGAGTTGATGTCTTTGTCCGACCCGAATCGGGGTCAAGCAGGGCGGGGTAAGCATAAACAACGGGGACGCATTAGTTACGCCCAGTTGGGGGTGAACCAATTAGGGGAAGTGTATGAGGGGTTGCTGAGTCTGTCGGCGTTTTTTGCGGAGGAAGACCTCTATGAGGTGAAGCCGGCCGGAGAGGATGACCCCAGGGATTTAGCCGTGGCCTATTTTGTGGGGCACGATCGCCTGGATGAGTTCAAGCCGGATGAGTTGGTGATTGACCCGACCACAGGACTGCCCAGGTGTTACCGCAAGGGGACGTTTTTATTTCGTTTACGGGGACGCGATCGCCAGAAGAGTGCCAGTTACTATACGCCCCAATCCTTAACCCAATGTTTGGTGAAGTATGCCCTCAAAGAGTTATTGCAGGACAAGACAGCGGATCAAATTTTGGGGTTAAAGGTCTGTGAGCCGGCCATGGGCAGTGCGGCCTTTTTGAACGAGGTGATTGATCAGTTGGCGGATGCCTATTTGGAGCGCAAACAACAGGAACTCAATGATCGCATTCCCCACGATCGCCTAACGGTGGAGCGGCAGAAGGTGAAGATGTTTATCGCTGATCGCAATGTCTATGGCATTGATAAAAATCCGTTGGCGATGGAGTTGGCGGAGGTTTCTATCTGGTTGAACTGTATTTATGGGGAGGAAACCCTGTTAGAGAATGGGCTAAAGCGGCAGGAGCAGGTGTTTATTCCCTGGTTTGGGGGGCAGTTACATTGCGGTAATTCCCTGGTGGGGGCCCGGCGTCAGGTTTATGACGGTAGTTGGTTGAAGGGTAAAACGGCAAAATGGGCGGCAGTGGCTCCTGATCGCTCTCCTTTAGGTCAAACTTTACCTGCGGGGCAGGTGTTTCATTTTTTGTTGGGTGATCCGGCCATGGCCAGTTACGGCGACAAGGTGGTGAAGCAGTTAGAAAAGGATAATCTCAAGCTGATTAGCGATTGGCAGAAGCAATTTTGCAAGACGGGGTTAACGGCGGAGGAGTTGGGCTATGCGACCCAGTTAAGTGAACGCATTGACGAGTTATGGCGGTCTTTTGCGAAGCAACAACGACAACTCGGCGATCGCACCACGGATGATCTAGTGGTCTGGGGTCAACCCTCCCCTAACCCGAAACTTTCCTCCCTTGGGGGAGGTGCCGCAGGCGGAGGGGGTCTAACTCCGGCGGGATCTCAACCCTCCCCTAACCCCTCCCAAGAGGGGAACCAGAAAGTCCCTCTGGCGATGAAGGACAAGATTTATGAGCAGGAGAAGTTA
>JBEAQB010000313.1:0-3662 GCA_041164125.1 Cyanobacteriota bacterium | reverse complement strand
ATCAAAGCGGATTTTATCCACAATTCCTCGCTCAATTTTGACAAACCAGGGCACGGAATCCTCCTTGGGGCAACCTTCAGTCCAATCACAACGACATTGAACTATAGCTTAGCGCCATTGTTAACGGCGTTCAGATTATCTTTTGTCCTTTTAGGCATCGGAAATTTGCCGTGATTGGTTAAACTGGCGATGATGTGATGTGTTGGGTTTACTGTTTTTTTGCAAGCAATCATGCCCCGTTTGACTGTGTCGTCTTCCTTGTCTTCTGTCTCCAAGGCCTCTCGGTTCGGGCGCTGGAGAACTGCTCGCTGGGGTCTACTGGCGATCGCCGTGGCCCTGACCATTGTGTCCCATCTGGGCCAGCAACGGGGTCTTAATCCTGCGATTGCCCAAACAGCTCCCTCTAGTCCGATGACGGTGCGGTCGGATATTCAAGAGGCCAATTCCCAAACCGGTGTGGTGACGGCCAGGGGGAACGTACAGGTTTATTATCCCGCCAAAAATTTACAAGCCACCGCTGCCCAAGCCCAGTATTACAGCCGCGAACGGCGTTTGGTGTTGAGTGGCAATGTTTATGTGTTGCAGGACGGCAATAGTATGCGGGCGGAAACCATGACTTACCTAATTGATGAAGGGCGCTTTGTGGCCAACCCGGAAGCCAATCAACAGGTCGAGTCCATTTATTTGGTGGAAGAGTCAGACAATCAGCCCGGTGGGGGGCCTGGGATTCTGGCACCGGACCCCGCTGATGCCCTGCCGACGTTACCGCCGTTGGGGGAATAATGGGTTAACCTTAGGTCATCCTTAACCTTCCCCTAATTTAGTCCCCTAGCGAGAACGGCGATCGTGACCCTTGTTTTAGAAAATATCCATAAGCTCTACGGCAAACGTTGCGTGGTCAATCGGGTCAATGTCCGGGTGGCCCCCGGCGAAATTGTCGGTTTGCTGGGCCCCAATGGTGCGGGCAAAACCACCACGTTTTACATTGCAACGGGACTAATTAAACCCAATACGGGGCGGGTCTGGCTCCACCAAAAAGATATTACCAATCTGCCGTTAAATGAACGGGCCCATTTAGGACTGGGTTACTTAACCCAACAGGCTAGTGTCTTTCGGCAACTAAGTGTTCGGGACAATATTCTCTTAGCCTTGGAACAAACCGGGGTTTCCCCTCCCCTGCGCCGCCATCGTCTCGCACAATTACTGGCGGAATTTCGCCTCGAAAAGGTGGCCCATACCCAAGGCTGCCAAATTTCCGGGGGGGAGCGGCGTCGGACTGAATTGGCCCGGGCATTGGCGATCGGGGTAGAAGGTCCGCAATTCCTATTGTTGGATGAACCTTTTGCCGGGGTTGATCCCATCGCCGTCTCTGAAATTCAAAGCATGATTGCCCAACTGCGGGCAAGAAATATCGGCATTTTAATGACAGATCACAACGTCCGCGAGACGTTAGCCATTACTAATCGGGGATATATCATGCGGGATGGTCAGATCCTGGCCTCCGGCAGCGCGGAGGAACTCTACAACAACCCCCTCGTGCGCCAGTACTATTTGGGGGAAAACTTTCAACTCTAGACGCCGAACCAATCCCAGGGATCCGATCCAAAGCGACGAGGCTCCCACTCTATCCTGACCGAGGAAGCAAGTTTCTGTTGGGTATCAAACCCCAGTGGGTAAAGACTCTGATATTTTTAAAGGGGTATAGTTTGGGTCATTAGGAAAGATTTAGAGCATGTCAAACGCCAAGGTTGCGCTTTTAACTGGGATCACCGGGCAAGATGGGTCTTATTTAAGTGAAGTTTTGCTGGAAAAAGGCTATCAAGTCCACGGTATTATTCGCCGGACATCGACGTTTAACACGGATCGCATTGATCATCTCTATGTTGACCCCCATGATCCTAATGCCAAGCTGAGACTCCACTATGGCGACTTAACCGACGGGACGACCCTCCGCCGTATCCTTGAGGAAGTCCAACCAACAGAAATTTATAACCTCGGTGCCCAATCCCATGTGCGGGTTAGTTTTGACTCCCCGGAATATACAGTGGATGCGGTGGGTATGGGCACGTTGCGGTTACTGGAAGCGATTCGGGACTATCAACAACGGACGGGCATTCAAGTCCGCTTCTACCAAGCCGGTTCTTCGGAAATGTTCGGTAAAGTCCAAGATGTGCCCCAAAAAGAAACCACGCCCTTTTATCCCCGTAGTCCCTACGCCTGCGCTAAGGTATATGCCCATTGGCAAACGGTGAACTATCGTGAATCCTACGATGTGTTTGCCTGTAACGGCATTTTGTTTAACCATGAATCCCCTCGACGGGGCGAAACCTTTGTCACCCGCAAAATTACCCGGGCGATCGCCAGGATTGTGGCCGGCACCCAGAAGAAGTTGTATTTGGGCAATATTGATTCCAAACGGGACTGGGGCTATGCCAAGGATTATGTGCGGGCCATGTGGGCCATGTTGCAACAGGATGCCCCTGATGATTATGTGGTGGCCACTGGGGAAACCCACGAAGTCAAAGAATTTCTCGAAATTGCCTTTGGTTATGTCAACCTCAATTGGCAAGATTATGTCGCCTTTGATGAGCGCTACCTACGGCCGGCAGAAGTAGATCTGTTAATTGGTGACCCCACCAAGGCCCAGACTCAATTGGGCTGGAAACCATCGGTGAGTTTTACGGAATTGGTACACCTGATGGTAGACGCAGATTTAGCGGTCCTCGGCCTTGCTTCCCCCAACCAAACCGATCGCCTTAAGGAATTACTCGCCGCTGATATGGCTTTGATTCGCGATCGTAACGGCCACACCGTAGACTAAATTTTTTCAGATCAAATCACGCCCTACTCCCTCAACCCCATGCTTTCCCTAGAAAATCAACGCATTTTAGTCACTGGCGGCGCCGGTTTCCTTGGCAAACAAGTGGTCGCCCAACTCGAAGCAGCGGGCGGCGATCGCCAGAATATCACCATTCCCCGCTCCAAGGACTGTGATCTACGGGACTGGTCTGCCTGTCAACGGGCCGCCGAAAATCAAGACATTATCGTCCATCTGGCGGCCCATGTGGGGGGGATTGGCTTAAATCGAGAAAAACCTGCTGAATTGTTCTACGACAATTTAATGATGGGGGCACAACTAATTCATGCTGCCTATCAAACCGGGGTGAAGAAGTTCGTTTGCGTTGGCACCATCTGCGCCTATCCCAAATTTACCCCAGTTCCCTTTCGGGAAGAGGACATTTGGAATGGCTACCCGGAAGAAACCAATGCGCCCTATGGCATTGCTAAAAAAGCGCTGCTAGTGCAGTTAGAGTCCTATCGGCTGCAATACGGCTTTAACGGCATTTACCTTTTACCGGTGAACCTATACGGTCCCGAAGACAACTTTAACCCCCGCAGTTCCCATGTTATTCCGGCCCTGATCGACAAAGTTCATCAAGCACAAGAGCGAGGCGATAAAGTCTTGCCGGTGTGGGGTGATGGCAGTCCCACCCGGGAATTTCTCTATTCCACCGATGCGGCCCGGGGCATCGTCATGGCTACCCAAGCCTACGACAAAGCTGATCCGGTCAATTTGGGAACTAATTTTGAAATTACCATCAAAGATCTCACCGAACTCATCTGTGAACTGATGGCATTTGACGGTGAAATTGTTTGGCAGA
>JBEAQB010000312.1:0-7775 GCA_041164125.1 Cyanobacteriota bacterium | reverse complement strand
AACAACTCTTTGAAGATTACCAGTCCCTGACAAGATTAGGCGGAGACTACGGCAAATTTGATCGTGAAGGTAAAATCATCTTTATCGATCAAATGGAAACATTAATGGAACGCTATAAAATTTTCATGAAACGCTTTGAATTGTCCGATGATTTTATGGCCAAAATGACGGTTGAGCAGCTTAAAACCCAATTAGGGCAGTTTGGGATGACACCTCAACAAATGTTTGATCAAATGAACATGACTTTAGAACGAATGAAAGCTGAGATTTATTGAAGTCTTGTCGAGAAGGCGCGCATATCAAGCAAAACTGTAGACTGACCCATTGATCGCTGGAGAAGGAGCTCGGGAGGGTCGTTTCTCGGAGAAGAACCACAGGTACTCTACAATGAGAACTGTCATCAGATCCATCGTTTCACGAATTTGCGATCCCAATGCCCACCCTCGACATTCTGGGAACTCCTCATTATTACGAACAGTACGGCACTCCCTCCGCCTCGTCTTCTCCCACCTTAGTTTTTGTCCATGGTTGGCTGTTAAGTCATCACTATTGGTCCCCCCTGATTAACGTCCTTGCTGACCAATATCCCTGTGTTAGCTATGATTTGCGGGGGTTCGGTGATTCCCAAGGGACTGACGCGTTAGGCAGAGAGTACACATTAGCCGCCTACGCCGAAGATTTAGGGGTTTTATTGGCCCATCTCCAGATTGATCAGGCTTGGTTAGTGGGTCATTCCCTGGGGGGCAGCATTGGTATTTGGGGCGCCTATCATTGTCCAGAACGCGTTAAAGGGGTGATTTGTCTGAATGCAGGGGGCGGGATTTATTTGAAGGATGATTTTGAACGATTTCGTTCGGCCGGAGAAAATTTAGTCAGGTTTCGTCCGTCCTGGTTAGCCAGTATGCCTGGATTAGCTTGGCTGTTCAGTCGTTTAATGGTGAGGCATCCTCTCGAACATCATTGGGGACAACAACGCCTGTTAGATCTTTTGCGAGCAGATGGGGTGGCCGCGAGGGGATCATTGTTAGAAACCACCACCGAAGCAGAAGTGCACCGGCTCCCTCAATTGGTCTCAGAGATTAGCCAGCCGCTTTATTTTTTTGCCGGGCAACAGGATCGGGTGATGGAAACCCAGTACGTTAACTATCTTGCGAGTTTCCACGCCTCATTTCATCCTATGGGGCAAAACGTAATCGAGTTAGCAGATTGCGGCCATTTTGCCATGTTGGAACAGTTACCAACAGTAGCAGAAAAAATCGCGCAAATCCTCCACACGGCGGGCGGTTAGAGATGGCGAGGGGAACCTCTCTGGTGGACTAGGTTAGTGTAGCCCGCCACACATACAACTGTGAACTGGCTAAAAATTGATGCGTTATTGGTTTGATGGACAATGGTTTGATCAAGATTTTATTCAACTCCCCCTCACTGAACCCGGGTTACTCTATGGGGCAACAATTTTCACAACGTTAAGGGTTTATGACTGCAATCTTTTTCACCCGCTTACCCATTGGTCATCCCATGGCGATCGCCTTCGTCAGCATTTAGCCGATTTAGCTTGGCCGTCCCCCCATTGGCCCAGTCTTACCGAAGCGGCGATCGACTTGGCGCAGCACTTCCCCGTTCTGCGAATTACCCTTTTCCCCACAGGGCAGGCTTGGCTGATGGGGCGTTCTTTACCGGCGGATTTAGCCCAACGTCAACGTCAAGGCATTACCGCTTGGCTGACCCCCCCTGGGCAATTTCAACGCTCCCTCGCCACCTGGAAAACGGGCAATTATTTCGCCCCTTGGCTCGCACAAAAAGCCGCTGAATGTCAACAGTCTCAAGAGGCAATTCTAACCAATGCCAAGGGCCATTGGCTGGAAACAAGTACGGGGAACCTGTGGGGCTGGCGTGAGAATATCTTCTTCACACCCGCTCTCACCGGGGAACAATTAGGGGGGATAGCTCACCAGCATTTGAGTCAGTGGATCGAGGATCAGGGGGGCACCATTTGCCGTCAAGCTTGGACTCCCAGCGTGATTAAAGACTTACAGGGACTCGCCTATAGTAACAGTGTTGCTGAAATCATCGCCATCAATAGCGTTCATGCAGACTTCCAAGAACCCTTGCGCTTTTCCTCTGCTTATGCCCACCAATATGAATACCTTACCAGCTATTTCCGTATTCTTCAATCTTGAGGTGAGTCGGCGGTAAACAATAATCCTTAACCTAAGACAAATCCCCTAGGATAAACTTCGATCAAGTAAGTTGAACTGCCCTGAAAAAGACCAAGATAATGTAAATGTACTTCCACGCAGTAATCACCTGCCGCCCTATCTCTAGCTTCGATCCGGTAACGTTGAGGGATGCCTGTCTAGTCAGCCAACAAGGTTGCTCACTTCCACCGTCACCATAAGCCCTCCCATCTTCTCCCTAAATGAGGAGATAATGGAAGGGATTTCGGTTAACTAACCTAATGGGGAGGCTGAGCGGGGGAAAATGAACACTGGGGCCGGTGAGGTTAGGCAAAACTACGCCAAACACCCAGTAAAATCCCCTGAATTTCCACCTCACTAGCTTTCATTTCTTGCCCAGGACCTTTATTATTGGAGGCTTTGAGAATGACTTTGCTACCATCCTGGTAATAGCGCTTGATAGTGATTTTTCCCCCTTTGACACTGACTGCGACCAGGGCCCCATCTTCGATGGTTTCCTCCCCAGACACAGACCGAAGGATCACCATATCGCCTTCGGTAATCGAGTCGTCCACGAGGTCGTTCCCCGCCACTTTAAGGGCAAAAGCGGAGGATTGCTTCATCAGGGGAGAAAAATCAATTTTCTCAATTTCCTCTTCATTGGTTTCAAATAGTTCACCCCCTTTGAGTTCCCCCAGGACAGAGACCCCTTTGGGTTTCTGATGCAAAATGCGGAGGGTGCGAGCTTTGCCATCGGTCCAATCGACATAACCTTTATTGCGTAGTCGCTCCAGTCGACTCTGGATCGGTGCGGGGGAGCGTAAATTCATGGCTCGCATCATTTGCCGAATTGAGGGCGCATGCTGCGTTTCGTCAATGTAACTAACCAACCAATCGAACAATTCTTTTTGGGCACGGGTGAGCGGTTCCATCTAATGTCTCCTATAAGAATGTATTGAGGACTCTCGGACTATTTTAGACCAATTAAGGCGCTAAGGGCAACCATACTAAAAAAGACACAAAAATTTACATTGCTGGCTCCCAGCCTATAAGTGTGTCAGCGCGACTTTATTGACGGCGGGGAATCATCTTCCCCCCCTTAGTGAGTCGATATTCCACGCCTCGCCAAGTCACGGTACGTTGGCTGAAGGACAGGGCCCAAAAAATTAGGCCAAAGCAATCCCGAACGGGTAACAATATCAAGTAACGAAGGCTTTCTGGGTCGTTTAATTGCCGGGCGATAATTGCCGTTGAGCTGTAACGAATGGTGATCGTGATTCCTAAAATCCCCCAACTTAAGGGATTTCCCTGCTGCGAAAGCATGAATAACACAGCAAAGGGAACCGCACGAATCAAGACCGTCGCAATAAAGGGGGCCGGACGGGCCAAAAACGTATTTTGATCCCAATAAACTTGGTGACGCCACCAGGCGCGCCAGCTGTCTAAATCAACGACCGCATCAATCACGTAGGGCAATAAGACCATTTGTAGACCACTGGTCCAGACGCGTCGTCCTAACTCGTAGTCTTCTACTAAATAGTCGGCAAGACTCGCCAATCCCCCGATGTTATCTAAGGTCGATCGCCGGATAGCAAGGGATGGCCCCAGGCAAGCTTTAGAGGCCCCAGTCACTTCGGCAAAAATTACACTCGGCATAAAATCCGCATTAATAGACAATAACTCCAGGGCTTCGTACCAAGACCGGGCTTCGGTCAATTTAAAGGGGGTACACACACAACCCACTTGGGGGTCGGCCAAAGGAGACACAAGGGTTTTTAAATAATCAGGACGCAAACAAACGTCGCTGTCGCTGATTACCAAAATGTCATGTTTCGCTTTGGGAAATGCGCCCAGGATATTATTGATCTTGCCATTTGCCCCCGTCTGTACCCTATCAATCACCACAGTGATACGTTCTGGACCAAATTCAGCTTCAATGGCGCGTAAAATTGGTAATGCGGCATCGTTAGCGTCTTGAACAGAATAAATGACTTGATAGTTTGGGTAATCTTGCTGGGCGATCGAACGAAGATTATGATCTAAATTTTTTTCAAGTCCACATACCGGTTTAAAGACGGAGACAGCGGGACAAAAAACGTCACCAGGTATGGTTCGAGACAAAAATCTTTGGGTCGTGAATAGGGTCAAGAGGGTGTAAACTGAGCCGCCTAAAATTGGCAACAGACACAACCACGGCAGCACATTTAATATCTGCATCAATGTCATTTTGGCATCTCCCACAATCACAGCGTTCAACAGCCTACCAGATCGACTTTGATGCTTTTGCAGTTCACTTCGTAACAGTTCATGACAGAAGCCTTTGATCCCTGACGAGCACTGCCCCTGAATAGTAAAATTAAGCGGTTGTTTAGGGACTGGTTCTGTGATCGAACGCTATACCTTGCCTGAGATGGGCAAAATTTGGACAGATACTTATAAGCTGCAAACGTGGCTAGACGTGGAAATCGCTGTCTGTGAAGCCCAGGCAGAACTCGGGTATATTCCTAGCGAGGCAGTGGCAGCGATTAAAGCCAAGGCCAAATTTGATCCAGAACGTGTGCTAGAAATTGAGGCAGAAGTTCGTCATGATGTCATTGCCTTTTTGACCAATGTTAACGAGTATGTGGGAGATGCGGGACGTTATATTCACCTTGGTCTGACCAGCTCTGACGTTTTGGACACGGCCTTAGCGCTCCAATTAATTGCTAGCTTAGATTTAATTCTGGCCCAACTTGAAGATCTCATCCAAGCCCTACGTTACCAAGCACAACAACATCGTTATACCGTAATGGTGGGGCGTTCCCATGGTATCCATGCTGAACCGATCACCTTCGGCTTTAAATTGGCGGGCTGGTTGGCCGAAACGCTACGGAACCGCGATCGCCTGGTGCGGGTAAGTCAGTCTATTGCGGTGGGCAAAATTTCTGGGGCCGTCGGCACCTATGCCAATATCGATCCCAAAGTGGAGGCGATCGCCTGTCAGAAATTGGGACTTGAACCCGATACGGCCTCAACACAAGTCGTATCCCGCGATCGCCATGCAGAGTACATCCAACAATTGGCCCTCTTGGCTGCCTCCTTAGAACGCTTTGCCGTAGAAATCCGTAATCTCCAACGCACCGACGTGTTAGAGGTTGAAGAATATTTTGCCAAAGGTCAAAAGGGATCGTCGGCGATGCCCCACAAGCGTAACCCTATCCGCTCAGAACGACTAACGGGCATGGCCAGACTGGTACGGGGTCATGCTGTTGCTGCCTTAGAGAATGTTGCCCTCTGGCACGAACGGGATATTTCCCACAGTTCGGTTGAGCGGGTTGCCTTGCCCGACTGCTGTATTTTGACCCACTTCATGGTGAAGGAAACCACCGATTTAGTCAAAAATTTACTGGTGTACCCCGAAAACATGAAACGGAATATGAACGTTTACGGCGGGGTGATTTTTAGCCAAAAAGTTCTCTTAGCCCTGGTGGAAAAAGGCCTGAATCGAGAAGATGCCTATCGCGTTGTTCAGCGCTCGGCCCACCAAGCCTGGAATGTTGATGGCGGTAATTTTGAGACCCTAATTCGTGCTGATGATCAGGTGAGAGCCTTATTATCTGCCGAAGAAATCAGCCAATGCTTTGACCCTCAACACCATCTCAATAACCTAGAGGAAATTTATCAACGCTTAGATATTTAACTGATACGAGCAGTGTTTTTGCGTTAGTTCTGATTCCGTCTAACAAATCAGGCTAAAATGAGCGGGAATTTCGCCCAAGGAGTGTTAGCCCAATGTCTAAGTTTGTTTTCGTCACTGGTGGTGTTGTCTCCAGTATCGGCAAAGGCATTGTGGCAGCCAGTTTAGGCCGCTTATTTAAGTCCCGTCATTACTCGGTATCCATTCTGAAGTTGGATCCTTACATTAACGTTGACCCTGGCACGATGAGTCCTTTTCAGCATGGGGAAGTGTTTGTGACCGAAGATGGTGCGGAAACTGACTTGGATTTGGGACACTATGAAAGATTTACTGACACCTCCATGTCTCGCCTGAATAGTGTCACCACGGGATCGATCTATCAAGCCGTGATTAATAAAGAACGGCGGGGGGCTTACATGGGGGGGACGGTGCAAGTCATTCCCCACATCACCAACGAAATTAAGGAACGGATTTTACGGGTCGCCCACGATACCAATCCCGATGTAGTGATTACGGAAATCGGTGGCACGGTGGGAGATATCGAATCACTCCCCTTTTTAGAAGCGATTCGTCAGTTCCGCAAAGAAGTCGGCCGCCATAATGTTTTGTATATGCATGTGACGCTCATTCCCTGGATTCCAGCAGCCAAGGAAATGAAAACGAAACCGACCCAACATTCCGTCAAGGAATTACGATCCATCGGCATTCAACCCGATGTATTGGTGTGTCGCTGCGATCGCCCTTTGCATCCGGGCATGAAGGAAAAATTATCAGAATTTTGCGATGTGCCGGTGGAGTCAGTCATTACCTGCCCCGATGCCAGCAGTATTTATGAAGTGCCGTTGATTTTAGAAAAAGAAGGCTTAGCTCAGCAAACGCTGGAATTACTAAAAATAGCCAATCGATCGCCGGATTTACAGCAATGGCAGTCTTTGGTGGACAAAATGCAATCCCCTCAACAGGAAATTACTGTAGCGTTAGTCGGTAAGTATGTCCAGCTGAGTGATGCCTATCTGTCCGTAGTAGAAGCCCTAGGCCATGCGGCGATCGCCCACGATAGTAAATTGCAGCTACGGTGGGTCAGTGCAGAAGAGATTGAAGCCCAAGGGGCTGAGAACTTTTTAGCCGATGTGGACGGCGTCTTGGTCCCGGGGGGGTTCGGGATCCGGGGAGTCGATGGCAAGGTCCAGGCGATCGAATATGCACGGCAACAGAAATTACCTTTTTTGGGACTCTGTTTGGGAATGCAATGTTCAGTGATCGAATGGGCCCGGAATGTTGCCCAACTGCCCGAGGCCAACAGCGCCGAATTTGAAGCAGAAACCGCTAACCCCGTCATCAACCTTTTGCCCGAACAGCAAGATGTGGTGGACTTAGGCGGCACAATGCGCCTAGGCTTGTATCCCTGTCGCATTGCCCCCAACACTCTGGCGTTTTCCCTCTACCAGCAAGAAGTTGTCTATGAACGCCATCGTCATCGTTACGAATTTAATAATTCCTACCGCACCCAATTTACGGAAACAGGGTTTGTGGTGAGTGGCACATCCCCCGATGGGCGGTTAGTGGAAATTGTCGAATACCCCAACCATCCCTTTTTCATCGCTTGTCAGTTTCACCCCGAATTTCGTTCCCGTCCTAATCAGGCCCATCCCTTATTTAGCGGATTTATCAAGGCGACCCTGCAATGCCGTCCTGCTCAGCCTGATACTGTTCAAACACCGGGGCCGGGTCCTCTCACTGACCCAGCACCGTCGTCAGCCATGCTCACTACTCCCATGCCAGCCAGTTAAATTTCATCCCAGCCAGCAACCCCTGAAGACATCACGTAACTGGTAACCGTCGCTTCAAAGAAGTTCGCTTTTGTGTGAGCGTCTTTTTTGGTGTCGGAGAACCGTTCTAGGTGGGTGTAAGGACTTTTGGTA
>JBEAQB010000311.1:0-4118 GCA_041164125.1 Cyanobacteriota bacterium | reverse complement strand
CGAATGTTGGCCCTGGTTTTGATTGTTTGGGCGCAGCCTTAAACCTTCATAATCGCGTCACCTTGACGGCGGGGAAAGACAAAGATCCCGCCTTAACGATTCTGGTAACGGGACGGGAGGCAGAACGGGTCAGCACCCAAGCCGATAACTTGCTTTATCAGGCAATTACCTATTTTTATCAGCAGTATCAACACCCCATCCCCCCGTTAAGGATTGAAATTGATGTCCAAATTCCCTTGGCCCGAGGGTTAGGCAGTTCAGCGACAGCCATTGTCGGGGGCTTAGTGGGCGCTAATGCCATAGCGGGTAGTCCCTTTAATCAAGCACAACTTTTACAAATGGCGATCGCCCTGGAGGGACATCCTGATAATGTTGCCCCGGCCCTCTTGGGGGGATGTCAGTTGGCAGTGGGAGCCGGCAGTGATTACCAGTTAGTCAGATTGCCTTGGCCGGAAGTATTTGTCCCCGTTGTGGCAATACCCGACTTTGAATTGTCCACCGAAGCGGCCCGCGCCGTTTTACCGAGTCAGTACGGTCGAGGGGCCGCAATTTTTAATGCCTCTCATCTGGCACTCCTCGTCCAAGCGTTGCATGAACAACGGGGGGATTGGTTAGGCTTAGCTTTGCAGGATCAAATTCACCAGCCCTATCGCCAGGGCCTGATTCCCGCTTATGATCAACTCCAGCAAGCAGCAATGGATGCCGGAGCCTATAATTTAGTCATTAGCGGTGCTGGCCCGACACTCTTGGCGATCGCCGCTCCGGAAAAAGCGGCCCTAGTGGCTGAACGGTTAGTCCAAACCTGGGAAGGGGCCGGCATTACGGCAGAAGGCCATTGCCTCAGTCTGGACTATCAAGGGGCGACGATCTGTGAACAGTCCTGTTAGCTGGCTAGCGATGGAGCGAGAAAGCTTGCCCCCCAGATCTCTCGATATCCCCTTAAGGCGGTTGGGAGAAGACCTCAACATCACAGAATACTCTCATTGTAGGAACCCTTGGTTCCCATGGCTGCCATGAAATACGTTGATGAATATCGGGATGCTCAAACGGTTGCCGACTATCAAACGGCGATCGCCACCCAATTAACTCGTCCCTGGACGATCATGGAAATTTGCGGTGGTCAGACCCATAGCATTGTTAAATATGGCATTGATACCCTGTTACCGACGGATCTCACCCTCATCCATGGCCCTGGCTGTCCCGTCTGTGTGACACCGACTCAATTAATTGATCAGGCGTTATTTCTGGCCCGTCAACCAGAGATCATCTTTTGTTCCTTTGGGGATATGTTGAGGGTCCCCGGGAGCAAGGAAGATTTACTCAGCGTCAAAGCCCAAGGTGGGGATGTGCGGATTGTGTACTCGCCCCTTGATTGTTTGCCCCTAGCTCAGGCCAATCCTCACCGCCAAGTTGTCTTTTTCGGTGTTGGCTTTGAAACCACGGCCCCCGCAACAGCGATGACGGTTTATCAGGCCCAGCAACAAAACATTGGTAATTTCTCGCTACTCTGCGCCCACGTCTTAGTTCCTCCCGCCATGACTGCCTTATTATCAGATCCCAATGCCTTGGTGCAAGGATTTTTGGCTGCGGGGCATGTCTGCACGGTGATGGGAGAAAGGGCTTATCAGGCGATCGCCGAGCAGTATCAAGTCCCGATCGTCATTACCGGCTTTGAGCCGGTGGATATTATGCGCGGCATTTTAGCCTGCCTGCAACAACTGGAGACCGGTCAATTTAGCTGTGAAAACCAGTATCGCCGTGCTGTGCAAGCAACAGGGAATCCCACCGCACAACGGATAATCGCCACAGTTTTTGAACCGGTTGATCGGTCTTGGCGGGGCTTAGGCACCATACCAGCCAGTGGCTTGGGCTTACGGGACACATTTCGTGCTTGGGATGCTCAGGTCAAGTTTAAGTCGCCACTGGCGACCATGCCCCAAACTCACACCGAGAGTGTTTGCCTGAGTGGAGAGATTTTGCAGGGACACCGCAAACCCAGTGACTGTCCTGCCTTCGGACAAGACTGTACCCCCGAGCAGCCCTTGGGCGCCCCCATGGTTTCTTCAGAGGGGGCCTGCGCTGCCTATTATCGCTATCGACAAACCCAGGTCGCCTAGAGGGGATTTAACCGCGCGCTCACGGCTCACCACTCACTCTCTTCTCCATCATTACGCTATGGCTGAACGCATTCAGAAATTACTATCCCAATGGGGCATTGCCTCCCGCCGCCGTGCTGAAGATTTGATCCTGGCGGGTCGTGTTGCCCTTAATGGCAAGCCAGCAACGTTAGGGGATAAAGCTGATCCTCGCCACGATCGCCTGTGGGTGGATGGCAAACCGATTAAACTCACCCATCGCCCTCGCAATATTTACATCTTGCTAAACAAGCCCAAGGACGTGTTATCCACCTGTGACGATCCCAGGGGGCGCAAAACCGTCTTGGATCTTCTGCCCCCCGACTTACAGGTAGGGCACGGACTCCACCCCGTCGGTCGATTAGACCGTAACTCAACAGGTGCCTTGTTACTCACCAACGATGGTGAACTGACCCTACGCTTAACCCATCCCCGTTATCACCTATCAAAAACCTACGATGTTTGGCTAAATGGCAATCCCAGTGACGACGTCTTAAATCAATGGCGATCGGGGGTGGAATTGGACGGCCAAAAAACCCTGCCGGCAACAGTGGACGTCCTCTCAGAAACACCGGATCAAATCCATCTACTGATTACCTTGATAGAAGGACGCAATCGTCAAATTCGGCGTCTGGCAGAAGTGTTAGGATTGGAGGTCACTAAGTTAAATCGTCGTAGCATCGGTCCCCTCAAATTAACCCATCGCGACCGGCCATTGGGGTGCGGGAAATTCCGCCATCTCAGCCCCGGAGAAGTGAAATTGCTCAAACGGCAGGTTAATCTAAAGTGACGTTGGAGTGACGGCAGGATAGAGATTTTCACCCAAGCAGCCGGTTAGCAGGTTAAGGATTAAAGGGGTTTTTCCTCATTAACAGGGAGTTTTTATGGCTAAAATGCATCAATTATCGGATTCTGAGATTCAAGCGGCCCTCAGACAGTTAAATGGCTGGAGTTTGCAAGGCAAGAAACTACACCGTCAATTTAAGTTCGCTAACTTTAACGAAGCGTTTGGTTTTATGACCCGTTTAGCGATGGTGGCGGAGAAACTGGGACATCATCCCGAATGGTTCAACGTTTACAATCGCGTCTCTATCGATTTAACGACCCATGATGCCGGGGGAATTACGGCACTGGATGTTGAATTTGCACAACTGGCTAATGCATTTGCCGCGTCTGATCTGCCCCCTTCCCCATAAGGAGGACCCAATTCTTGGACGTTAACGTCTGTCGGTGAACCCGGTTCCGTCAGGCTGCAAGATGAGCCAACACCTATCCTCCCTATGATTGATATTGCCCCATTTTTAACTGCCGTCCCTGGGAATGCGCTCCAAGGGTTGACGACTCTCGATCAACGTTGGCAGGCTCTCTGCCAAGGAAGACAGCCCGCCGCCGCCCAGGTGGTTGGTACTGCCAGTGACCCCCTAGGGGCACTGGATGTGGATGTTGTCATTTGTGGCGGCACCCTGGGAATTTTATTGGCAGCAAGTTTACAAATTAGGGGCTGGCGCGTTGCTGTACTCGAGCGGGGGGTTCTCAAAGGACGGGCACAGGAATGGAACATTTCCCGCAGTGAGCTGCAAACCTTTGTCGCCCTGGGGTTACTGACCCCAACGGAACTAGAAACAGCGATCGCCTCAGAATATAACCCGGCTCGCATTGCCTTTCACCAAGGGATTGAAATATGGGTCAAGGATGTGTTGAATGTGGGCGTTGATCCGGTTTATTTATTGGCAACTTTGAAACAAAAATTTCTCCAGGCCGGGGGTATTTTATGGGAAAAATGTGCCTTTCAAAACGCCACAATTCATACAGATGGCGTCAAAGTACACTACATCAACCATTTGACCCAAAACACGAAAGCCGTTACCGCTCAGTTATTCATTGATGCAATGGGGCATGGTTCACCGATAGTCCAACAGGCACGGCAGGGGCAACGGCCAGATGGGGTCTGTCTGGTGGTCGGCAGTTGCGCCCAAGGGTATA
>JBEAQB010000310.1:0-10781 GCA_041164125.1 Cyanobacteriota bacterium | reverse complement strand
TACTTGCCGTAATTCGAGTAGCTCCCCAGGCAACATGGTGGTATCGCCGCCATCATCAATACGGACTTTCGAGGTCATCTGGCGGACAATCACTTCGATGTGTTTGTCGGAAATATCGATTCCCTGGGATTGATAAACCGCTTGCACCTGGTTGACGAGGAATTTCTGAGCCGCTTGCAACCCTTTTAAAGACGCCTGATAACAGCCCAATTCCTCTACGTAATAACTGAAGAAAACCTCGAGAATTTCGTGGGGATTATTGGGGCCATCGGTGAGGGGATCGCCAACGTCGATCTGTTGGCCGTCGGCCACCATGGGATTTTGCCCCGGCAACAACTCATACTCACTGATGGTGCCGTCCCCCTCGATCACTTTGATGTCGACGCTTTCGTCTTCCCGGTATTCCACCTGGCATTGGCCGGGTTTCCGTGCCAAAATACAGGCCTCTTTGGGTTTTCGCGCCTCCAGCAGTTCCTCAATACGGGGTAAACCCTGGATAATATCACCGGTTTTTGCCCGTTCAAACACCAGTAGCACCAAGTTATCCCCCCGTTGCACCAGATCGCCGTGGTCAATGTGAAGCACTGCCCCTGGGGAAACACGGTAAGGACGGGCCAGGCGCAACACTAATTCATAGTGGTCACCCTTTTGGTGGATTGCGCGAACTTGTCCGGACTCCTCTAGCACAACCCCTGGAGCCACTTCATAGCCGGCCACGAGCAGTTGGTCCCGTTCAACGTTGGGGGCGCTGGGTAATTCCAGAATGAGGCGATCAGCCTCTCGTTCCAGCAAAACCCGCCGGATCGATTCTTGTCCCTCATTGATCCCCCGCACTGTGCCGGTTTCTTTACATTGAATCTCGGTACGGGCGACGACTGCGCCTGGAGCAATTTGATCACCGTCTTGAACCAATAACTTGGTTTTAGAAGATCCGCCCAAGGGATCGGCTTCTTGATCCCGGCGTAATACTAACGATTCCAGAATAACCAGTTGCAGGCGCTGGCAGTCGTTGTCTTCATCCTGTTGTAACTCAATATCAGCGGATAGGTGAGACGTTGAGGCCTTACTCCCACTGGAAATTTCCAAGACCAATTGAGTACTGAGTAACGGTGCCCCTTCTACAGACTTAACCCGATCGCCGTCCTTGTAGAAAAGACGTTGGATGGAGCGCAGTTCAATCTGTAATTCCCCCTCTTCATTTTGGGAGCCCTGGGAGGGAGCGGCGGGTTCATCATAAACCGTATATTCTTCCACCGGGCGGAGTAATAGACCATTGCCTTCAGGACTTTCAATCCATTCCGCTTGGCTGAGGGTGGTGGCCGTGACACCGGGGAATACCGCTTCGCCAGGTTGGAGTAACTGACCCGATTGAATCTTCACGTCGTAGGGATCGACATCTTGGTAGAAATCACCTGGTTTGATAATGATTTCCCGCAAAATATCATTTTTTTGGATGACCTCTACAATGCCGTTGGACTGACAAAAAATATCCTTAACCACTTCCGTCCCGGCTTCGACGTACTGACCATCCTCGACAATTAACAAAGAGATATCTTTATTAATTTCGTGGGTTTCTTCGGGAATCCAGAGCAGGGTTCCTCCCTTGGTGACTTCATAGCCCTGTTTACGGCCACCTTTCGCAACTTCGACGCCGGCATAACGAATCATACCGCCGGTATTGGTATGGTAGCGCTCATCAATCAGTTCGGCCACAATGCTGTGGTTTTGAACTTTGGTGCCGGGGGCCGCTTTCAGTAAAAAGCGTTGTTTGTCAGCCGTATAAATCACGTATTGTTCCCGACCGCCACTGCTTTCCAGTTTGACCTGGGCTTGGTCTAACAACACTGATGCCGTAATAATTTCGATTTCTCGACTGCCTTCAATTAAACGCACCACCCCACCATCGTTGGTCACTAAACGGGTTTCGGCCATGACATCGCCCACTTCCACTTTGTCGCCATTTTTAACGACCGGCTCGGCCCCAGGCGGCAGATTATAGACTTCCCCGGATAAAATCCAGACGAGCCCCCCCCGTTGGGCAATGCGGGTGGTGTTCCCCTGACGATCCGTTTTTTCTTCCGGCACCAAGCGATCAAACAAAATCTCCCCGGCCAGATCCCCCGCCACGTCTTTAGTGGCTCGTTCGGTAGAACGCTGAGCCTTGGACAGGGAAATTTCGGTCATCAACTGACCAGCGGCGACGCTTTGACCATCCTGAACGAAAATTAAGGAACCCGGCGTGAGGGAATAGGTCTGACTGGGGGCTTTTTTGCCCTCTCCCTTCCACGTTAATTCCCCGGCAATTTCTACCTGCTCGGCATCCTCCCCATGGCGGGTACGCACTTTACGGGTGCTGAGGCCTTTGCCCCATTTAACCGTACCGTTATCGGGGGCCTTTTCTTGACGGGCCACTTCGCCGGTAAAGACACCACCGGTGTGGAAGGTCCGCATGGTTAACTGGGTGCCCGGTTCGCCGATGGATTGGGCGGCAATAATGCCCACTGCTTCGCCTAAATCAACCTTGTGTCCGTGGGCCAGACTCCAGCCATAGCAACTTTGACAAACTGATCGGGCTGCTTCGCAGGTTAATGGCGATCGTACATAGACCTCATCGGTGACGGCCGCAATGCGCTCGGCAAGGGCTTCATCAATTTCTTGATTACGAGTGGCGACTACCTCTCCCTCCGGCCCCACCACGTCTTTAGCCAGTAAACGCCCAAATAGGCGATCGGCAAGTTTAATCTTGACCTGATCGCCGTCTACCATGGCGGTGACTTTCAGACTCCGTTCCGTTCCGCAATCCACTTCCCGAACAATCACATCCTGGGAGACATCCACTAAACGACGGGTTAAATACCCTGAATCCGCCGTCCGCAGAGCTGTATCCACCAGACCTTTGCGCGCCCCATAGGAGGAAATGACGTATTCTGTGACCGTTAACCCTTCCCGGAAATTGGTCTTAATGGGTAAGTCGATAATTTCCCCCTGAGGATCGGCCATTAACCCCCGCATCCCCACCAATTGACGCACTTGGCTCATATTTCCCCGGGCTCCCGAGAAGGCCATCATATAGACCGAGTTTAGGGGATCGGTTTTACGGAAGTTAAGAACGACCTGATCCTTCAACTCTTCCGAAGTACTGTTCCAAGTATCAATCACTTTTTGGAAACGCTCAACTTCCGTAATTTCCCCCCGAGCATATCGATCTTCGGTGGTACGAATTTCCTTTTCCGCACTTTCTAACATCTGTTTTTTTTCAGGCGGAATAGTGAGATCATCAACACTGATTGAAACCCCCGCCTTGGTGGCAAAGCGAAACCCTAGCCCCTTTAAATCATCCGCGAGTTGAGAACAGCGAGCGGATCCATGACGGCGGTAGGCGGCGGCAATTAATTTTTTGAGGCGACCTTTATCGATGGTGTAGTTATAAAACGTCATAATGCTGCGAAATTAGGGTGATGGGGGAAACTGGCGAGGAAGACTAGCCGTTATTGCGGCTATCTTCCCCAGGGAACATTTGACAGGAAACCTTAACTGACTTCTTCCTCTTCAGTATCTTCGGAATTGAGGGATTCGTAAGTAGGACGGTTGGGGGCGCGACGCTGGGTATCGACCATCAAGTCCACCTCCACGTCGGCGCTCGTGCCACTTTCCGATAACTCAACCTTGTGGGCCGCAATATCTAAGCCGAGGGACTGTAACTCCCGCATTAAGACCTTAAAGGATTCCGGTGTACCAGGGCGAGGAATGCTTTTCCCTTTAACAATGGCATTTAGGGCCTCGTTACGACCTTGCATATCGTCCGATTTAACCGTGAGCAGTTCCTGCAGAATGTAAGCGGCGCCGTAGGCCTCTAGAGCCCATACTTCCATCTCACCGAAACGCTGTCCTCCTTGTTGGGCTTTACCACCGAGGGGTTGTTGGGTTACCAAGGAATAGGGCCCCGTGGAACGGGCATGGATTTTATCGTCAACGAGGTGAACCAGTTTCAACATATAGGCTTGACCCACCGTCACTGGGCGATCAAACGGTTCACCGGTGCGACCATCGAAGACTTGAATTTTGCCGGGATGATTTTTATTGAAAACCCACTCTTTTTTGGCCCGTTGTGTCGCTTCTTCTAGTAAGCCATGAACGGTATCCCGGGACGCTTCCTCCCCATACATCTCATCAAAGGGAGTGATTTTAAACCGCATCCCCAGGTTTTCGCCGGCCCAACCGAGTAAACATTCGAATACCTGACCCACATTCATCCGAGAGGGAACCCCCAAGGGATTAAGGACAATATCCACTGGACGGCCATCGGGCAGATAGGGCATGTCTTCCTTCGGCAAAATACGGGAGATAATCCCCTTGTTGCCGTGACGCCCCGCCATTTTATCCCCAACTTGGATTTTACGTTTTTGAGCAACGTAAATCCGGACGACCATGTTAGCCCCTGGGGGTAATTCATCTCCTTTTTCCCGGGTGAAGACCCGCACATCCACAACCCGACCTTTTTCCCCATTGGGAACCCGCAGGGAGTTGTCTCGCACATCCCGTGCTTTTTCTCCAAAAATTGCCCGTAGCAGTTTTTCTTCGGGGGGTTGATCGGCTTCCCCTTTCGGGGTCACTTTCCCCACCAGGATATCGCCAGATTCTACCCAGGCACCGATACGGATAATGCCGTGTTCATCCAAGTTGCGGAGGGAGTCTTCCCCCACGTTCGGGATTTCTCGGGTAATTTCTTCCGGTCCTAATTTGGTTTGGCGCGCTTCAATTTCAAACTTTTCGATGTGAATACTGGTATAAACATCGTCATAAACTAAGCGCTCGCTGATTAAAATTGCATCTTCGTAGTTGTAACCCTCCCAGGGCATGTAGGCCACGAGGATGTTTTGTCCGAGGGCTAATTCTCCCCCTTCGGTAGCGGATCCGTCCGCCAGAATTTGACCGGGAACCACATCTTCACCGATGTAGACTAAGGGACGTTGGTTTAAACAGGTATCTTGGTTGGAGCGTTGATATTTCTGGATAGGGTAGATAATTTCTGCCCCTTCTTTTTGTTCTGGGTTGCCTGGGGGGTGGGGCTGTACCCGAATTTCAGTGGCATCCACATAGGTGACAGTGCCATGGGTACGGGAAACAATCACCATCCCGGAGTCGCGGGCCGCCTGGGCTTCTAGGCCGGTGCCCACCAATGGCCGCTCAGGGCGTAGTAACGGCACAGCTTGGCGCTGCATGTTAGACCCCATCAGCGCCCGGTTGGCATCGTCATGCTCCAAGAAGGGAATCATGGAGGTCGCCACGGAGACAATTTGCACCGGGGAAACAGCCACGTAATCCACTTGCTCTGGACCAGTCGTGGAAAACTCTTGGCGGTAACGGATGGGGACAGACTCTCCTAAAATATTACCTGCTTCGTCAGTGGGAATGTCCCCAGGCGCGACCCGCATGTCATCTTCTTCGTCGGCGGTCAGGTAAACCGGCTCGAGATCCCGACGCACTCGACCATTTTCAACTTTGTAGTAGGGGGTTTCAATAAAGCCGTAATCATTAACCCGCGCACAGGTTGCCAACGAACCAATCAAACCAGCGTTGGGGCCCTCGGGGGTTTCCACCGGACAAATGCGACCGTGGTGGGAGGGGTGAATATCCCGCACGGCAAAACCGGCCCGCTCCCGGGTGAGACCGCCAGGGCCGAGAGCAGAAATGCGGCGTTTGTGGGTCAACTCTGCCAACGGATTGGTTTGATCCATAAACTGGGAGAGTTGGGAGGAGCCAAAAAACTCTTTGATCGCCGCCACCAAGGGTTTCGGATTCACTAGGGAAGCCGGGGTGAGGGCGTCGGATTCGCTGACGGTCATACGTTCGCGGATAATCCGCTCTAACCGATTTAAGCCGACCCGAATCTGGTTTTGGAGTAATTCCCCAACGGAACGCACCCGGCGATTTCCCAGGTGGTCAATGTCATCGGTGGTGCCGATATCAAATTCCAGGTTAATGAGGTAATCGATCGCCGTCAGGATATCTTGGGGGGTAAGAACACGGGTCGTGTCAGCTTCGTTAAGGCGCAACTTTTTGTTGAGTTTGTAGCGCCCAACCCGGCCCAAATCATACCGTTTGGGGTCAAAGAAGCGAGACTCCAATAGTTGTTGCCCCCCACTAACGGTGGGGGGTTCGCCAGGACGGAGCTTTTTGTAGAGTTCGACTAGGGCTTCTTCTTCGCTGGGATTCCCCTCTTTCTCGAGGGTTTTTTGGAAAAATTCTGGATGGCGCAGGGAATCAAGGATTTCGTTATCACTTAACCCGATCGCCTTTAGTAACACCTGGGCAGAGAGCTTACGGGTTTTATCGATACGCACCCAAACTAAGCCATTTTTGTCCGTCTCAAATTTGAGGCATGCCCCCCGGTTAGGAATCAAAGACGCGGAATAGGTGCGCCGTCCATTTTTATCAATTTCCTTTTTGTAGTAAACCCCAGGTGAGCGCACAATTTGGTTGACAATCACCCGCTCAGCACCGTTGATGATAAAGGTGCCCCGCTCGGTCATCAGGGGTAAATCGCCGATAAATACCTCTTGCTCTTTAATTTCCCCCGTTTCTTTGTTAATCAGACGGGTCGGCACATACATTTGAACCGAATAACTGGCATCCCGTCGCTTTGCTTCATCCACATCGTATTTGGGCTGTTTTAACTTGTAGTCTTTGCCCAAAAAGTGCAGTTCTAGCTTGCCCGTGTAGTCGGCGATCGGTGAGAAGCTATTTAACTCTTCAATGAGACCTTCCTCTAAGAACCAGTGGAAACTCGCATGTTGGATTTCAATTAAATCAGGCAACACAGTGGTGGCAAGGGTAGTCATAGCAGTTTAGAAGTCTCCGGGAAAAGTCAGTGAGCGTGGGTTCGGTGCTTCGTCAAAACCAAGGGGCGCGGCTTGATCCTAGGCAGGAACCGGAAGATTGAACAGGCGGCGAGCATTAGTGGTGGTCTGGGCCGCCAGGGTTTCTAGGGGCACGTTACGCAGGGTGGCGATCGCCTCAGCAACATAACGAACATAAGCCGGTTCATTGCGTTTACCCCGTTTGGGAACCGGGGCGAGGAAGGGGCAATCGGTTTCAACTAACAAGCGGTCAGCGGGGACCAGTTGGGCACTTGCCTGAATGGTTGTGGCCTTTTTAAACGTGACAGTGCCACTAAAGCTAATGTGAAACCCGAGGTCTAAAAACCAGGCGGTTTCCTCAGGAGTCCCCCCCCAACAATGCATCACCCCGCCAATATTACCGCCCTGATCCCGAAAATTGCGCAGGACCTGGCGCATGGCCGGAGCCGCATCGCGACAATGGATAATGACCGGTTTCTGTAACTGTTGGGCGATCGCCAATTGGGATTGGAAAACGAGAATTTGCTGATCGCGGTTATCGGCTTTGAAAAAGTCCAACCCCATCTCGCCAATGGCCACAACGCGTGGGTCAGCAGCACCATGCGCCAGGATTTGATCCGCCAGGCCATCATGCCAATCTTGGGCATCCAAGGGATGGAGTCCCACAGCAAAAAACAACTCAGGGAAACGGTCAGCCAAGGCTTGGATCGACGCAAATTCCTGCGGCTTGACACAGGAGTGAACCAATTGCACCACGCCCGATGATTGCCAGCGGGTTTGCAACTCAGACAAATCTGCTGCAAACACATCAAAGTTTATATGGACATGGGTATCAATTAATTGCATGGTTTTCCCCAAAAACACCCCCAAGGATTTTGTTCTACTCGAGAGACCCTGGAACGATTAATTAATCAGCTGAAGATAATCAACACTTGCTTCCAGGATTCCCCGCATTGACGCCACCGTCATCATGCCGGTGTAATCAACCCATCCTCAGGATGCAGGGGATACTTTACGGATAGCGTGGGCGAGACGGGATTTTTTGCGGGCGCCATTATTCTGGTGAATCACCTTGCATTTGACCGCTTTATCAATTTTGCTAAAGGCAGCGGCTAGATTGGTGTTGACCAATGTCAAGTTATCCTCATTGGGTTCACTGGCATAAACTTCGGCAGCTTGGAGGGTTTTTTTCGTCAACGTTTTGATAGCCGACTTATAGGATTTATTTTGAAGTCGGTTGCGCTCGGCAATTTGAATACGTTTTAAAGCAGACTTAATATTAGCCACGGTTGCTCTCTAGGATACGTAACTGTAAAGGAAAGTGGGTTTCGCAATGATCAGAATTGTCATTCTAGCAGCCCAGGGGGACAATGACAACGGAGTAAGCATACTATTCCCGGGATCGGCTCTAGATTTTCGCTGCTGGTGGAATTCAGGCAATGCTATTGCGTTTTCGGGCTTCCTTATGGGACGGACCGATATTGTGTAAACCTGATTTCACCAGTTGCTGTTCTAAGAGCGCAAAAAAGTGGCGACGATCACCACTGCGGATCACGGCCTGGTTATGGGCCTCGGCTAAGGCGATTGGGTAACCAAACCCTTTATTAACCTGAGCCAAGACGATCGCCAGAGCTTGATTAAGCAGCACCGAGTCCGCGGCCAACCAGGCTGGAAATTCCACTCGACCCACTTCTGCCCCCCCATGAACATAACAAAAACAGACCCGATGTTCGGGTGGGTAAGTCTCTAAAATGCCCAACGTACTTTGCCAAAGGGGACTACGTTCACCGGGAGATAACAGGGTTTGCCAGAAGGTGGCATCCCGTAACGGCTCAAACACCTGGCAAGGCGTGTGACGATTTTCAGCCTGATAGTCGTCGCAATGGTGGGCACAGTGGGGCGTTGTATGGGGACAAGCGTGTAATCGCAGTAAATTCATCGCCTCTGTTCCCCGGGAGGCACTAATGTAGCTGATTAGAGGAATCCGGGCCTGACGTAAACGTTCCCAGGCTGACAAAATCGGGGGCAAGATTTGGGTGCGGGCTGCTTGGGGCAGATTTTCTAAAAACCAATAAATTAATGTTCCATCCACGAGGGCGAGGCAAGGGCCGGTGTGGGCTCCCGGGGGATTCACCCAGTGACAGGCCATGGCTGCTAAGTATTCCGCCTCTAATACGGTGCGGCGATGTCCTAACCATTCTTCAGTGCGGATGCCCCATCGACGGGCTGCATACAAGTCCTCGGTGCGATAAACCACCTCCGGCAAACTGTCGAGTAAGGGGTGGAGATTTTGTCCGTAGTGGAGCATCACCCGGCCGATATTGAGTAAGTAACAATAGGCGACTTCATGGTGGGAGGGGGCAATCTGGGATCCGTCGGTGGCAAAGACACTATGGCTGTAGGGGGCTGGGTCAATGACAATGCGGGTATCTAGGGGTTCTAAAGGACGAGCCACAGTGAAGCAAAGGCGATCGCCCCAATCGTCCAGCGTTGTCAGTAGATGGTGCTGATCATGTTGGGCGTGCTGAAATAGTTGCCTAGCCCGTTTGAGACGGTTCAAACCAGCGGTGGCTTCTTGCTGAAAATGTTGACCCATGTTGGGCATTTGACCAGCGAGTTTCGTCATGTCAAGCATGGCAACCCTCCAGAACTTAAGCGAACTAAAATGCCTTTAATAGAAGTAAATGGCCCCGTTTCTTTGTAGGTTAATGGTGCGATGACCATAAAATCGCTGCTCAATATTGGGGGTAGCGGCGGTGACGGTAATGGTAGCAATGTTATCAGCGGGGATGGTCTGGGTTTTAGAATCGACGTCCACAGAGAACCGCAACACATAGGACTGATCCGGGCTGCTTGTTTGGGGATCGTCGGGGTAAATCATAATGTAGGCATCATCACCAAGGTTTTCTAATAATTGCGTCTTGCCACTGGGAAGCATGGCAGGGCTGAAGCTTTCCAGGGTGGTAATGTCGTAGTCCAACGCCATACCAGTTTGATTGATTAGCTTAACTTTGACTGGTACTTGGGGATTGAAGCGACCGACGGGTTGCCAAAAACCGGGTTGATAGGTTTGGGCCGGCGGTAGTTGGGCGTCACTACTCAGGGGGGGGACAACCACCAGCGGGGCAAGGCCCAACAGTGTTATCGCCAGTAATGACTGGGGGGAAACCAGGCGAAGCCAATGTAGCATATCAGTCCACAAAAATAGTTAAAGGGTGAAATTACGGGGATTGTTGGTCAGGTAAATTGTTCAAGACGGCGATCGCCTCTGGGTAGTGGCGGAATTGTCTTTCACTGCGACGAAAGGCTGGGGTATGCACCATCAATTTATGATTGTGCCACACGGCTCCGTGCTGCTTGTGTAATAGCTCGTGATACAAGACAAACGCCACCGCATATTCAGGAATTTCTGGGCGGTCGAGGGTGGGACTCAGGACCACTCGGTCACGGCTGCGTTCGTAATGACCTAATTTGCGGGTTGAACAAATATGGCTCCACATTAAACGGGGTTTTTCAAAATCCGTCGAAAAATAGTCCTGTTGCAGTTGCTCAAAGAGAATATCTAAGTCGTAGTGGTCCCCCTTAGCGGATTCAACAGCCACTTGGACGACGAGATCCAGATCCATCAAAATTTCGTTAAAGGCCTCGGTGAGGCTAAATTGTCGGATTTTTTGTTTCCGGGCGCCGGTTTTTTGATCAAAAATAGAGTGAATTACCGCTTCTAGCACCTCGTCTTCCGCCGCAATAAACCCTTCACTCAATTGCAGGCTTGCTCCGTTCGGTAGAATTCGTGCCCGGTACAATGCAGAGCAGTTCACCAGTTCCAAGCTGGTGATGGGGGTGTTACCGTGCTTCGGCGATCGCCGGAGAGCCGATTTCGCGAAACGATAAAGCCGCTTCAAGGTTTGTTCATGCTGGTCT
>JBEAQB010000309.1:0-6802 GCA_041164125.1 Cyanobacteriota bacterium | reverse complement strand
TCTAGCCCTGCTTCTCGTTCCCGCAACAATAAATCTACTTGGGGTTGGCCTTGGGCATCTTTATAGGTTAATTCCACCACGTCACTACCGTGCCACTGAATATCAATGACAGTCACAACTTGGTTGGGCAATATTCCCTTGAGAGATGCCCCACGGGTAAGGTCTTCTAGTCGCACCACAACATGATCAGAAATGCCATTAATGACTCTAACTTACTACTCAGTCAATGCTATTGTTTATTGTTTAGATTATAAATTGGTTTTTCTCTAAGTACCTAATTGTAATTAAATAGAAGATTGGTTTTGTGCTCGATCCCCCCCAGCCCCCCCTTGACATGGGGGGGCTGGGGGGCGGGGGGATCTTACAATTTTCAACCCCCGTCTACTTATTTGAGATTCAAGGATATGACTGGCCTAACTCAGAACATGCCGGCGATCGCCATTTTAAAATCCAAACCCTAACGTTGTGAGTTGGTTACCCGTGAACATTTAGCCTTAGCATATGAGCCCAGTTCCTGAAGCGAATGGTGGCTTGGGTAGACTAAATTGGCAAGCCAGTGCAGCTGCTATACTATCCTCCCTATCACAGCAAATACAATCCGATTGAGCGTTGTTGGGGGATTTTAGAGTGCCATTGCAATGGAGCAAAGTTGACTATAATTTAGATTAAAACTTAGCACTTACGTTTTATATGAATGATTGGCGGTAACGCTTCTCCCCCGCATCACGTCCATAACGCTAAGATAGTAAAAATTGATATTGCCCATCATTATTGATTCGCCTCCACACCGGAACAGGCAAAAATCATTTGCACTGCGCGATAGATTGCATTTTTTTTCTTTTTGTCTATATGTCTCATCCGCCCCTATTAAACGACTCGCCCACGGATTCACCGATTTCAGACCAAGATCAAACGCCTGAGTCGCTGTCATCCTTATCCCCGCCTCCAGGGGGGAAAGTGAAACTCTTACCATGGCTCCTTGGCGGGGCCCTATTGCTCGGTATTGGCGGCTATTGGTTAATCAATCAAACCCAAGCTAGTGGCCCGCCGTCGGCTGGCATGGTGGGTAAGATGCCCCCAGCCCCGGTAAAGTGGCAAACCCTCGAACCGACGATGGTCACTAATGCCAGTCTGTTGATGGGCAAGTTGGAGGCAGCAAAGGGAACGGCGATCGCCCCGGAAATTGCTGGACGCATCCAAGAGATTGCCGTTAAGGAGGGACAACGGGTACAACGGGGCCAAGTATTATTTCGCATTGATGATGATGTCTTGCAAACCCAACTCCTAGAAGCCCAAGCTAACTTGGCCCAGAGACAGGCCGAGTTAACGGAACTCAAAGCAGGCACCCGTCGTGAAGAGATTGCTCAAGCCGAGGCGGAGTTAAATCAAGCCCAAACCCGTTTAGCCAATGCGAAGGCAGGGTCAAGTCCGGAAGAGATTGCTCAAGCCCAAGCACAATTGGAATCCGCGCAAGCTGGCGCAACATTGGCCAATGAACGGGTTAGACGATTTTCGGACTTGCGGGATCAGGGGGTGATTGCCCTCGACACCTATGACGAACGGCTGACGGAACAACGCCAGGCGATCGCCGAAGTAACGGCGGCCCAACGACGCTTAGCTCAACTCAAAAAAGCGCGGCGGGCTGAAGTTGATAGACTAACAGCGGCAGTCGAAGCTCAACGTCAAAACCTTAACCGCCTTAAAAATGGTGAACGGCCAGAAGATATTGCCCAAGCCGAAGCCCAGGTGGCCCAGGCGATCGCCCGTGTTAAGACCCTAGAAACTCGCCTAGCGAAGACCAACATCACAGCCCCTTTTGCCGGAATTGTCGGTTACATTCCGGTGAAACCGGGTGAATACGTCGAGGCGGGGAGATCGCTCACGACCCTAACGGAAAATGAACAACTGGACTTAAATTTAGCAGTTCCCTTAGCGCAAGCTGGGAAGTTACGCCCAGGCTTGACTGTTCAAATTCTCGACGCCCAAGAGAAGCCCATTGGGACTGGTCAGGTCAGTTTTATCTCCCCGGACGTGGACAGTAATGGTCAAAGCGTCTTAGCAAGAGCAACTGTTCAAAATCAAGCCGGTCGATTGTTAAATCGTCAACTGGTACAAGCTCGCATTATTTGGGAGCAATCCCCTGGGCTAACAGTTCCCGCCGCCGCCGTCACCCGCATTGGTGGTGAGACATTCGTTTATGTTGTGGCAGCGGAAAAAAATGCCGAAACGGGGGAAACGGCGTTAACCGCCCAACAAAAATCCGTTACCCTGGGGAGCCTACAAGGCAGTCAATATCAAGTGATTGCGGGCTTGCAAGCGGGGGAAAAAGTGATCACTGCGGGCTTACTGAAAATTCAGGATGGCTCAGGGGTTCGACCAGCGGATGCGCCCCCCAAACCGGCCCAATCTTAGTGCCGAGACAAACGGCAGTATCGCACGACTGTGATTAATCAGCATGAATATTGCAGTCCCGGGGAATGTTGTTAATGACCTGTTAAAAATGAGACAAAATTTGTCAGTTTTACCTGTTTAATCATGTCAATCCTATCCCCCTTCACCCCCTTTAGCCAACGCTTAAACAAGTCCTTAGATAAGCAAACGATTACGACTTTACAAATTAACCTAGGACGGAAGTGCAACCTTGCCTGTCGCCATTGTCATGTGGAGGCAGGACCAAATCGTACTGAGGAATTGAGTGAGGCAATTCTTCAACAATTACTCACTTTAATTCGGTCTTTTCCCCAAATTAAAACCGTTGATTTAACGGGGGGAGCACCGGAAATGAACTATGGTTTTCGGGACTTGGTAGAAACCAGTCGGCAATATGACAAAGACGTTATTGTTCGCTCCAATTTAACCCTCTTTTTTGTGCCGGGCTATGAAGATTTACCAACGTATTTTGCTGAACAAGGGGTGAGGGTTGTCGCTTCTTTACCCTGCTATTTAGCGGACAATGTCGATCGCCAACGGGGTCATGGGGTTTATGCTGAGTCGATTCGAGCCTTGCAATTACTTAATCAGCAGGGTTATGGTCAAGGAAAACTAATTTTAGACCTAGTTTATAATCCCCCCATTCCGACGAACCCTAACTTTCAGTTAACCCCTAGTCAGGAGTCTCTAGCAGCGGATTATCGGCATTATTTAGCGACGCATTTCGATATTCAGTTCAATCAACTCTTGACCATTACCAACCTACCGATTGGTCGCACTAAACATACCCTAGACAAACATAATTTAAGCGGGCCTTATTTACGGTTTTTAAGTGATCATTATAATCCCAGCACCCTAGCGCGTTTAATGTGTCGGCAACAGCTATCGGTGGATTATGACGGCAAGCTATATGATTGTGATTTCAATCAGATGGAAGGCGTTTTAGCCGCAGGGGAAAATGGTAAATCACTAACCGTGAGTGATTTAATTCGTGCCCAGTCTCTGGATTTAATTAAAACCGTTAAAACCGCAAATTATTGCTATGGTTGCACAGCGGGCAGTGGGTCAAGCTGTGGCGGGGCACTGGTCTAAAAAATTAGTTGCGATGACGGTGGCTTAATCTAATAAATGCTGCAATTGAGATTGAATAAACTGATCTGCTTGCGCTAACGTTGCTGGTGTCCCAATATCTAAAAATGGTGCATTAACGGCATGAACTTTGAGCTTAGCCCCCTGGCATAATAGTGTGGGGAACACGTCATACTCAAAACTCAACGGACGCTTATCAGGAAAGGCACTTAATAGGCGATCGCCGATTAAATACACACCACTATTGATGACCCCGGCCCCAGGCTTTTTTTCAGCAAACTCTTGTAGATATCCTTGGGAATCACAAATTAGTGAACCATAGCGACTCGTGTCATCAACGTTAACTCCTAGTATCACCCCATCTACGGTATCATCACCCAAACTATCCACCAAAATCTGATAATTTGTCACAATTAAAGAATCCCCATTTAATACTAACCAAGCCGCTGTTTTTTCATTGTTGACACTACCTTGAACTGCATGAAGAAATCCCCCCGCTGTGCCTAAGGGCTGTGTTTCAGCAACGCACTCAATCTGGAGATTAACAATGTTAGCCGTTTGGGCATAAGCAGCGACCTTTTCAGCTAAGTATCCCGTCGAAAGCAGCGATCGCCGTAATCCTTGCTGGGCTAAATACCGTAATTGCCAATCTAAAAAAGGTCGTCCCACAACAGGGGCCAAGGGCTTAGGTAAATCGGGCAGTTGTTGTTTAATGCGAGTCCCGAAGCCACCGGCCAGAATAACAGCAGTCACCGCGCGATCTGAAATAGCCATGGACAATAAGGCGATGGATTAATAAGAGAAGAAGAGAGAGGGGGGCGGAGAAACTATTGTGTCAGCCAACCAGGGATTTGTCGGTTAAGGGGGGGTCAAAATGTTACCTCGGCTGTCCATCACCATGATGTCCCATTGACCCTGTTTGGCGACCTCAAAGGCGAGGTGATCGCCATTGGCACTCATCACAGGATTGCGAACATCTGCATTGAGAGATTCCGTTAAATTGCGTTTCTGTTCCGTTAAACGATCATAGATTATAATATCAGTCTTACCTTGGCGGCTGAGTGCAAACACGACATACCGCCCATCTTCACTCATGCTGGGGTGACTAGAGACCTGATCTAACGCATTGAGACGGGGTAAATTTTCTAACCGACGGGATTGTAAATTATATAAATAAATCCCCTGGGAACCATTACGATCTGACGTGAAAGTTACAAAGGGAAAGCTAATGTGCGGGGACAATTCCTCCGAGGCACTATTGACGGAGCGTCCATTGCGGTCGAAGGGTAAGGGCACATAGCGGGGATAGCTGCAACCACTTACCCCCCCTAACACGATACTCAGTAGCCCCCAGCGACACAGTGCGTTGACAGTCGGCCTTATTTTTCCCATCATCTTGACCCCCATCCCCCATGGGCATGACCAATGACCAAACCCTAGGCTGATTCTGGCTTAGGTAACGACGAGGGATGTAAGAGCAATTCAGCGGTGGATCGTTTTTCCACCATTTCTCGGGTAATTAAACAATGGGTGAGATCTTCCCGGGACGGTAATTCGTACATGACATCCAACATTAACTCCTCAACGATGCCCCTTAGGGCCCGGGCCCCAGTTTTACGGCGGTGAGCCTCCGCCGCGATCGCCCTAACCGCATCTGGTTTAAAGTCCAATTTGACGTGGTCCATCCCCAATAAGGCTTGGTATTGCTTCACAATGGCATTGCGGGGTTGGGTCAAAATAGCAATCAACGTCTCTTCATCTAGAGGATTCAAACAAGCCATTACCGGAATCCGTCCGACAAATTCAGGAATCATGCCAAATTTAACCAGATCGTCGGGTTCTGCCTGCCGAAGAATATCCGCTGTCCGTTTTTCCTTACTGGTTCCTTCTCCGGGTCGTATGAACCCCATGGATTTTTTGCCAAACCGTTGTTCAATGACTCGCTCTAACCCAACAAAGGCTCCACCGCAAATAAATAATATATTGCTGGTATCAATCTGAATACAATCTTGGTAAGGATGTTTACGACCTCCCTGGGGCGGCACATTGGCGATCGTGCCTTCCAACATTTTCAGCAGCGCTTGTTGCACCCCTTCCCCAGAAACATCGCGCGTAATAGAGGGATTTTCACTTTTGCGGGCAATCTTATCAATTTCATCGATGTAAATAATGCCCCGTTGAGCTTCCTCCACCTCTAAATCTGCTACCTGTAAAAGCCGCAGCAAAATATTTTCTACATCTTCCCCCACATACCCAGCCTCCGTTAATGTGGTGGCATCGGCAACCGCAAAGGGCACATCGAGGATTTTTGCTAAGGTTTGGGCTAAGAGAGTCTTACCGGAGCCCGTTGGCCCCACCAGTAAAATATTAGATTTTTGCAGCTCAACGGCATCATGCAAACTATTGTCTTGGTTTTGCTCGAGAAGATTTAAGCGTTTGTAATGGTTATAAACGGCGACAGAGAGCACCTTCTTCGCATCATCCTGACCAATGACATAATCGTCCAGATATTGTTTGATTTGAGTGGGCTTGGGTAACTCTTCTAGGGTTAAACGCTTACGGGGCTTCTGCGATTTGGGGGGTTTTTGCCCCTGGCGATCCCGTTCAGACGCGGCAGCGGTTGGTACATCTAACAATTCCTCATCTAAAATGTCGTTGCATAGTTCAACACATTCATCGCAGATATAAACCCCTGGCCCCGCAATTAATTTGCGCACCTGCTCCTGGGATTTGCCACAAAAGGAACATTTTAGATGGGAATCATATTTAGGCATAGAACTAACCGAGGGAAGTAACAGGCGTGCTGGGATCGGGTAAATTAGGGCGCGAAATAACCTGGTCAATTAAGCCATAGTCCTTCGCTTCGACGGCAGACATAAAAAAGTCCCTTTCGGTGTCTTCAGCGAGCCGTTCTAAGGGTTGACCGGTGTGCTCCGCCAGCATCGCATTCAATCGACTTTTAATGTAAAGGATTTCCCTGGCTTGGATCTCAATTTCCACTGCCTGGCCTTGGGCACCGCCTAGGGGCTGGTGAATCATGATGCGGGAACTGGGTAGGGCCATGCGCTTACCTTTTGCACCTCCGGCCAACAAAAATGCCCCCATACTGGCGGCCAGGCCAAAACAGATGGTGACCACATCGGGACGAATCTGCTGCATGGTGTCATAGATTGCCAAACCTGCATACACTGATCCCCCAGGGGAATTAATGTAGAGCTGAATATCTTTTTCAGGATCTTCCGCATCCAAAAAAAGGAGTTGGGCCACAATCGAATCCGCAACT
>JBEAQB010000308.1:0-6088 GCA_041164125.1 Cyanobacteriota bacterium | reverse complement strand
CCCGTTAAGATGATGAATCCCCCCCAAGCCAGTGGTTTTTGTCTCAGCCTGACGATCGCCATTTTCCCTTAGTCAATCCATTCTAAAGAACCATCCCCAACGATCACCTCCCCAATGGGATGGGCCGTTAAACCTTGGTGGGTCAGCAAGTCCACCGTGGCGTGCTGCTGGTCTACTGGAACGATGACCACAAAGCCGATGCCCAAATTAAACGTGTTTAACATGGCGGTTTGATTAACCTGACCTTTAGCCGCTAACCAGTCAAACACCGGTAAAACGGGCCAGCTGTTGGCCTTGACCTGGAGCGATTGCCCTGGCCCCAAACAACGGGGTAAATTTTCCGGTAACCCACCGCCAGTAATGTGGGCCATCCCATGAACGGTGATTTCGGATTTTAATAACGTTTGGATGGGTTTGACGTAGATACGGGTTGGCGTCAAAAACAATTCCCCCAAGGATTGTCCCCCCCATTCCGGCAAACAGTCCGACCACTGCCAGCCGTTACTCTCAATGATTTTGCGGACTAGGCTAAAGCCATTACTATGGACACCAGAACTTTCAATGGCGATCGCCACATCACCAATTTGCACTTGGGAGCCGTTGAGTAATTGCTGCTTTTCCACAATCCCCACCGCAAAGCCGGCGGCATCATATTCTCCGGCCCCATAAAAACCCGGCATTTCCGCCGTTTCTCCCCCCAGCAATGCACAACCACTTTGTTGGCAGCCCGCGACGATGCCAGTGACCACAGCCGCTAATTGGGCCGGTTCTAATTTCCCGGTGGCTAGATAATCGAGGAAATAGAGCGGTTCTGCCCCAGTGGTTAAAATATCATTCACACACATAGCCACCAAATCGATGCCGATGGTGTGATGTTGATCCATCGCCTGGGCAATTTTTAACTTGGTGCCCACTCCATCGGTGCCGGATACCAGCACGGGGGACTGATAGCCCGCCGGCAACTCAAACAGTCCGGCAAAACCGCCAATCCCCCCCATCACTTCCGGGCGGAAGGTGCTTTCCACCTGCTGTCGAATGCGGTGAACAAAGTCTCGCCCCGCCGCTACATCCACACCCGCTTGCCGATAATCCATGTTGTCTGCCGATAACCTTGCTTAATCAGAGTTAACACTACCCTGCCCGAATTTTACAAGAGATTGCAGAGGGGGTTGACAGTCAGCCTGGTGGGTTAGGCTCAAAATGATAAGTCTTTCCCCTACTTGGTATGAATAATCCCGTTAATTCTGCTCTGCGTAACGTGGCAATCACCGGGCCCTACAGTAGTGGCAAAACCACGTTACTAGAAAGTCTATTGTGGGTCAGCGGTCAGGTTAGCCGTAAGGGCAGCGTCAAGGACGGCAATACGGTGAGTGATAGTAGCCCGGAGGCTAAAGCCCATGGCATGAGTGTAGAAGTGAGCATAGCGGGCTTAGATTACCAAGGATTATGCTTCAATTTTCTGGACTGTCCCGGTTCGATTGAATTTGCCCAGGAGACCTACAGTGCCCTGGCTGGGGCCGGCACAGCGATAGTGGTCTGTGAAGCGGACGTGAATCGGGTGCTCACCCTGGCCCCTGTGTTTAAATTTTTGGATGACTGGGAAATTCCCCATCTGGTCTTTATCAACAAAATGGACCGGGCAAAGCAGCCTTTTGCTGCAGTGCTGCAAGCGCTCAAACGCGTCTCATCTCGTCCCCTAATTCCCCAGCAATACCCCATTTATCTGGGGGAAGAGTTGCACGGCTATATCGACTTAATCACGGAGCAAGCCTATCACTACCACCCTGGCGACGCGGCTGATCCGGTGCCGTTGCCGCCGCTATTAGCGGATGCTGAACAGCAAGCCCGCCAGGAAATGTTAGAGGCATTAGCGGATTTTGACGATCACTTGCTAGAAGCCTTGATAGAGGAGATTAACCCCTCCCAAGCAGAGATCGAACAGGATTTTAAACAAGAACTAGGCGCCGATTTAATTGTACCGGTGGTCATGGGGGTGGCAACCGAGGATTTTGGGGTGCGTCCCTTACTTAACATCTTGGCGAAAGAGGCCCCATCCCCCTGTGTAACCGCAGCCCGTCGGGGTTTGAAAACCGATGGCACCGGCCCGGCAATTGTACAAATTCTCAAAACCTATTGCACGCCCCAAGGCGGACGCCTCTCTCTGGCCCGCATTTGGCAGGGCACCCTACGGGAGTCTGATAGCCTTAACGGGCATCGTTTGGGGGGAATCTACCGTTTATTGGGGGGACAACAATCGGTGCTCCAGGCTGCCACCGTGGGGGACATTGTCGGCTTAGCCCGTTTGGAGAACGTTGCCACAGGGCAGACCCTCTCCACGGAATCCGTTGACCCTTTACCCTTTGTCGACCCCTTGCCACCGGTTTATGCTTTGGCGATCGCCCCGACCAACCGTCAGGATGAAGTGAAACTGAGCACGGCCTTGGGCAAGCTGGTGGAAGCCGACCCCTCCCTCACCTGGGAACAGAATACTGACACCCAGGAAGTTGTCCTGTGGGGCCAAGGAGAAATCCATCTCCAGGTGGCATTAGAACGGCTACAGCGGCAATATAAGCTGCCCATGATCAGCCGTCAGCCCCGTATTCCCTATAAAGAAACGATTCGCCGCTCTGCTAGTAAAATTCAGGGACGCTATAAACACCAAACCGGCGGTCATGGGGCGTTTGGTGACGTGTATCTCGACATTAAGCCCTTGGAACGGGGGGAAGGATTTACCTTTGCAGAGACCATTGTGGGGGGTGTCGTGCCCAAACAGTATATTCCCGGCGTTGAAATGGGGGTGCGAGATTATTTGGCAAAGGGCCCCTGCGGTTATCCCTTGGTGGATTTGGCGGTGACGTTAACTGATGGTTCTTACCACACTGTTGACAGTTCAGAACATGCCTTTAAACAAGCGGCCCGCCTGGCCATGACGGCAGGCATCCGTCAATGCCAACCCGTATTGTTAGAACCCATCCTAGCGGTCACCGTTGATACGCCCTCAGACTTTACTGCTAAGGTTCTCCAACTCGTCAGTGGCGATCGCGGCCAAATTTTAGGGTACCTTGCCCGAGCCGATTGGCCGGGCTGGGATCAGGTCACTGCCTATTTACCCCAAGCAGAAATGCACAATTTTATTGTTGAATTGCGGTCATTGACCATGGGGGTCGGGACATTCACGTGGCAATATGATCACCTCCAAGCAGTTTCAGACAAGTTGACCCAGCGGATTTTAGCCGATGCTCAGGTAGGAGGGGATTAGACCTGAGGAGGGGGAAACCCCATGCGACCCCGCGCCATGATTTTGTTAAGATGCAAGGGCAACGTCGCCTTACAGGGTGAGGTTTCAGCCCTGAATTTTCCATGATGACTCCCCCAATTCCCCAAACAATTGACCAAGCTGTCATAGAGGCGATCGCCGCCACACGTCGCGCTTTGGATGATGGTTATCGCCGTATTCAACTGGAATTAGCGGTGCCTGAAATTGCCCTGCAAGCCCAGGCGATCGCCTGGGAGGTAAGCCAGGTGTTTAGTAATGAAGGGTTAGGATTACGCCTTATTTTCCCCGATACTGGGGCAGCGGCGTTGGCTAGGCGGGATTGGGGAGAGGTGCCCTTTCAAGTCAGTGATTTGGGCAGTCGTTACACCCCCATTGACCGCAAAATCAGTGAAACTGATACTGTTTTTCTGGTTGTTTCCCCCTCTGCGGTGGAAGTGCAGAGCGTAGAACGGCTCTGTGAACTCGCCGGCGATCGCCCAGTTATTTTATTGATTCCCCAACTCGAAGATATTTCTGTGGTTGGCATTGGTTACGCGGCCCGGCAATTACGCGCTCGCTTTTTGAGCACGCTCTATTCTGCCTATTATTTTCGGCCCCTGGAGGGGGCGGTGGTGTTGCGGTCCCATCCCTCCCCCTGGCAGGTCCATTTGGCAACCAATAATGATGATTACGAATTGCTCACGGAACTGGCGGAGAAACCCGCTGGTGAGGCCTTAGAGCGTCTCTTGATCGAAGCGACTAATCCTAACCCGGGTCAAGCAGCCGTCACCACTGCCCCGAAACGGGGGGGCGTCATGGCCAACCTCAATCGATTTTTAAAAGCATTGAGCCAGTAACGTCCTAGCTAGCGATCGCCAATAGATCCGTTAACGTTGCTAACCGATAATCCACCACCAGATCCGCCGGCAATGACCCATAACCATAGTCAGCGAAAATACTAATCGCCCCACAGGCCTGTCCCATGCGAATGCCAACGTCTGTGTCTTCCACATGCAAAAGGCGTTGGTAGGGGTAACCCGTCAGTAATTCCTGGAGGTAACGGGGATCGGGCTTGCTAAAGCGAGAATCATCGGCCGCCTGCATCTTTTCAATGGCATCCCAGAGACCGACGCCTTTTAAGGCGGCGGTTTGGGTGCGGCGATCGCCGGAGGTGCAGGCCAAAATTCGATAACCCCGCGCCGTTAAGGTCTCTAAAACCCGATGGGCATCCGGCATGGGGAAGGCCAAGTCAGGTAAATTGGCAATGTAGAAGGGTTGGACGTATTGCCGCACAATTTCCTCGCTTTGGGGCGGGGGGCAGCCTAGCTTTTCCAACATCAGGGTCGCTTTCAAGCCCACCAAGGAAATGACAGCCTGGCGATCGGGGCGAGGCAATCCCAAGGCTTCAATGCCGTAGGCAAAGGCTTGATAGTTGGCTTCTTCCGAATTAATTAAGACCCCATCCAGGTCAAAAACAATTACTTTTTCTGGCTGAGTCATAAAATTGGGGGGGTCAAGGTTTGGCAAACTGGATGAGTCAATTTCGCTACAGTTAACGATACACCAGAGATAATTGTTCAAGCTTGCCATTATCAGGATCAATACCATCAATGACCGATTCACTCCTTGCCCCTGGTCAACTCTGGCCGCGCTTGATCGAACAAAGTCACTATGCTCTTAGCACTGGGGCGTTACAACCGATTGCCACGGAATCCACCTGCTTAGCGGTGGGGGAGGTTCAATTTGTGGTGCGAATTCTGGTTAATTTACAGCGCAAAACAGCCTTAACCCAGCAGCAACGGCAACAAAAGCGCAATCCGTTTTTACCCTATGAACCCGATTTATTCGTGGGACAGTTTTCTGAAACGCATCTAGGCATCCTCAATAAATTTAATGCAGTGGATCACCACTTGCTGATCGTGACGCGACAGTTTGAAGCGCAACAGACCCCCCTAAATCCACCGGATTTTGACGCAGCGGTGCAGGTGTTACGGGAAAAACCTGGACTCATTTTTTACAACAGTGGTCCGATCGCCGGGGCCAGTCAGCCCCATCGTCATTTGCAATGGATTCCCTTTCCTTTGGGCAAGCAGCAAGAGGCTTTCCCCTTAGCCTCCCTGTTTCAACAGGCCCTCACAACCCCCGAAGCAGCACCGTTTCAATTGGCGATCGCCCCCTTAACCGACGAGGCGTTTCAGGCGGAAAACGCTGGTCATGTTTGTCATCAAGTCTATTGCCACTTATTGCAACAACTCCAACTCCAACCCGACCCCCACCAAAATCCTCGCCCCTACAATCTCCTCATGACGTCGGACTTTATGAGTCTCATTCCCCGCTGCCAAGACTCCTACCAAGGCATTGAGGTTAATGCTTTAGGGTTTGCCGGGGGGTTACTGGTGCGCAATCATGCTCAATTGCAAACCCTGCAAGATTTGGGCCCCTTTAATCTACTGCGACAAGTCGGCATTCCCCAGGCTTAACCGTTAATTGCCCCATAGAGTTTGATAGAGTAAGTAATTGCTTAACCAATCTTTACCCTTCGTCAAGTTTCCGTTGCGCCATGACCAATGTCACCCTAGACGATAAAACAATTGTCCGAAATTATTTTAATTCCACCGGCTTTGACCGTTGGCGACGCATTTATGGTGACGGCGATGTCAATGCCGTGCAAAAGGATATCCGCTTGGGTCATCAACAAACCGTTGATACTGTGGTGGATTGGCTGACCCAAGACCGTAACCTAGCCGGGTTACTGGTGTGTGATGCGGGCTGTGGGGTGGGGAGTTTGAGCATTCCCCTTGCCCAGGCAGGAGCTATGGTCTATGGCAGTGA
>JBEAQB010000307.1:0-4649 GCA_041164125.1 Cyanobacteriota bacterium | reverse complement strand
GGGGACACAAAACCAATGCCCCTAGAATAGCGAAGAAATGTCTGTGTAGCCCATGCTCCCCGGTTCGCCCCAGGCTGGTTATGCTAGTCGATATGTCTTTCCTCAGTGGTGTTGGTCTATGATGTCCCTCCTCACCCATAAATTCACCGTTGAGCAATACCATCAACTCAGCGAAAAAAACGTCTTGTCCCCGGAGAGCCGGGTGGAACTCATTCAAGGAGAAGTCTTAGATATGTCGCCCATCGGCATTCGGCATGGCACGACGGTAAAACGACTCAATGCCTTTTTTGCTGTTCAGCTTTCTCAAAAAGCCATTGTCAGTGTCCAAGACCCCATTCAGATCAACAATTATTCTGAACCCCAACCCGATCTGGCCTTGCTCAAATTTCAACCGGATTTCTATGGCGATCGCCTACCCAGGGCAGAGGATGTTTTACTGATTATCGAGGTGGCTGATTCGAGTTATGCCTATGACCGCCAAATTAAACTCCCCCTCTACGCCCAATCTGGCATTCCCGAAGTGTGGCTAGTGGATTTAAATCGTCAACGGTTAGAGCAATTTACGCAACCGCAAGGAAGTGATTATGGTCAGGTGACCCAACTCAACAAAGACCAAAGAGCCTGTTGTGAAGGGTTTCCTGAGTTATGCCTTGATCTCACCACGATTTTGACTTGAAAAATGGCACACCGCAGGCACCTTGGGGGAGATGGTTGGCTCAAAAACGGTGGCAAGGATCCCGACTCCCCGGGGAAACAGGATGGCACGGTTAGCCCTAGCACACATTCCCCGACCACAAAAGAAAAATATCGTTAAAAATTGTCAAGTCGCTAAAACTAGCCTAAGATTAGACCCAAGATAAAGCTTTGTCTTGCGACCCCAATACACATTCGGCAAAAAAATTTAGGAGGATTTATGGCGCTCGTACCAATGCGATTGCTGTTAGACCACGCGGCAGAAAATAACTACGGCATTCCCGCGTTCAATGTCAACAACATGGAACAGATCATCGCGATCATGAACGCGGCCCAAGAAACCGATAGCCCTGTGATTTTACAGGCCTCTCGCGGTGCCCGTAGCTACGCTGGGGAAAACTTTTTGCGCCATTTGATTGTGGCGGCAACAGAAACCTATCCTCATATCCCCATCGCCATGCACCAGGATCACGGCAATAGCCCCGCCACCTGCTACTCTGCGATCCGCAATGGTTTCACCAGCGTCATGATGGATGGCTCCTTAGAAGCGGATGCCAAAACCCCCGCTAGCTTTGAGTACAACGTCAATGTCACCCGGGAAGTTGTGAACGTTGCCCACGCCGTTGGCGCGAGCGTTGAAGGGGAATTGGGTTGCTTAGGTTCCTTGGAAACCGGTCAAGGGGAAGCCGAAGATGGTCACGGGTTTGAAGGCAAATTAGATCATTCCCAACTCTTAACCGATCCCGAAGAAGCCGTGGAATTTGTCGAAAAAACCCAAGTGGATGCCCTCGCCGTGGCGATCGGGACCAGCCATGGTGCTTACAAATTCACCCGCAAACCCACTGGGGAAGTCTTGGCCATTAGCCGCATCGAAGAAATTCACCGCTTACTGCCCAACACCCACTTGGTGATGCACGGTTCTTCCTCCGTTCCCCAAGAATGGATTGACCTGATCAATGCCAACGGTGGTGCCATTCCTGAAACCTACGGTGTTCCCGTGGAAGAAATCCAAAAAGGGATTAAGAGTGGGGTTCGTAAAGTCAATATCGACACCGACAACCGCTTAGCCATCACCGCTGCCATTCGTGAAGCTGCATTCAAAGATCCCAAAAACTTTGACCCCCGCCACTTCCTGAAGCCCTCCATCAAATACATGCAGCAGGTGTGCTCCGATCGCTATCAACAGTTCTGGACAGCGGGTAATGCCTCTAAGATCAAGCAAATGACCTTAGATGATTACGCAGCGAAATATGCCAAGGGCGAATTAACCGCCACCTCCCGTACCTCTGTTTCTGTCTAGGGTCTCGGTTGGCAAGCCAGCATTGACACTCATTAATCCTTAGCAAATTGACTCTCTCTTCAACTGCGGTTAAAGAGAGAGTCTTTGTTTGACCCTTCTCAGAAGGTCGCTGACCCCGTATATTAGGGGGGTATTAATTTTGATGAAGCAACGGGCGGTAACAGTGAAACGAATTTCTATCCTCGGCTCCACCGGATCGATTGGCACTCAGACCTTAGATATTGTGACCCATCATCCCGATGCGTTTCAGGTGGTGGGCTTAGCCGCAGGAAGCAATGTCGATTTGTTGGCCCAACAGGTGGCGGAATTTCGCCCGGAAATCGTTGCAATTCGTCAGACGGATAAATTACCGGCATTACAAGCGGCCGTGGCGAGTATAACGGATTACCAGCCCCAATATGTAACAGGGGAGGAAGGAATCGTTGAGGCCGCTAGGTATGGCGATGCGGAAAGTGTGGTGACAGGGATTGTGGGCTGTGCGGGGCTATTACCCACGATTGCGGCGATCGCCGCCGGAAAAGATATTGCTTTGGCCAATAAGGAAACATTAATTGCCGGGGCGCCGGTGGTGTTACCCCTGGTGGAAAAGCATGGGGTGAAGTTACTCCCCGCCGATTCGGAACACTCAGCCATTTTTCAATGTTTACAGGGGGTTCCCAGGGGCGGCTTACGACGCATCATCCTAACGGCTTCGGGGGGTGCCTTTCGGGATTTGCCGGTGGAACGTCTACCCTTTGTAACGGTGAGTGATGCCCTCAAACATCCTAATTGGTCAATGGGCAAAAAAATTACCATTGATTCCGCCACCCTGATGAATAAGGGGTTAGAGGTAATCGAGGCTCACTATTTATTTGGGTTGGATTATGATGCCATCGATATCGTCATTCATCCCCAAAGCATTATTCATTCTTTGATCGAAGTGCAAGATACGTCGGTGTTGGCCCAATTGGGTTGGCCGGATATGCGTTTGCCGTTGCTGTATGCGTTGTCTTGGCCAGAGCGAATTTATACCGATTGGCAACCGTTGGATTTGGTGAAAGCCGGTAGCCTAAGTTTCCGGGAGCCGGATCACGAAAAATATCCTTGTATGGGTTTAGCCTACGCAGCGGGTCGGGCCGGAGGCGCCATGCCAGCGGTGTTAAATGCAGCGAATGAACAGGCAGTGGCTTTATTTATTGACGAAAAGATTGAATTCCTTGATATCCCCCGCGTGATCGAAAAAACCTGCGATCGCTACTCAACACAAAATACTTCAACCCCTAGCCTGGAAACAATTCTCAACGCTGATCAATGGGCGCGGCGTACTGTTCTAGAACTTAGCCAGGGTCACTCCCCCAGCTACCATCCCTTAACAACGGCTTAAGGTTTGACTCAATCAATTTTCCCGATATTGTGGGAGAAAAGTCTTAGTGATATGCTAAGTTAGTAGATGCGCGAAAAACGGCGAGCGTAGCCAAGGGGTTAAGGCAGAGGATTGTGGTTCCTCCATGCGTGGGTTCGAATCCCATCGTTCGCCCTCAAAACTAAAGTATGTGTACATTCCCAAATTATCTGTCGTCGTTCCCAAATTAATGTCGTCGTTCCCAAATTAATGTCGTTGAATCACTTTCAATTCGGTGATGAACAAACATGTTGGGAATCCTTACACTACGACCATTCGCAGCACTCACTATAGGGTTGAACCGACGCATGGAGGCTTTCAGTCTCTTGTCTCCTAAGAATAGTAGCAACTATGGCTAGGGACATCAACTCCCCCTTGCTCGGGGGTGATTCAGTAACCACCACTGCAGTAGACCCGCATCCTCTTGCTGGGGGCGCACCTTATTTCCTTCCTTGTAGTCGGCAGCTTCGGGGTGGGCAGTTACCAGGGGCAGAAAGCAAGACTGTTTACTGACAGTTAAACTACCCCATACTTTACGCAATCCAGAGGTTCTGAGAACTTAGACTGCGGCGCTATTAACTAAATATTCAGTTTTCAAGGTGCAAATCTTTAGGAGGCAGTGGAGCTTAGGCTACACTACGCAAGGCATAGGCACTAAGAGCCACCTCTTTAGCTTGCTCAATTCCGTAGTAGTCGTGGCGACATAACCCTTCCTCCGTAGCTATGCATTGCTTGGCAGCCCGACTACGAATGGCATCTAGTAGCCTTTTGTAGCTCCAATGATGAGCATTCATACGGTACTGCTTGGCATACTGACGTTGTAGCTCCTTACTCTCGGGGATACGTTGTTCCGCCCGTGCCTGGATTTGTGCTTGGATTGCCTCTTTGATATCGCGTATCTTGGGTAGGGCAATGCTAGCGGCAAGGTTTTGCTGGGCAAAATCAATCACCGCATTAGCAATCAGCCTTTCGACTTGTATAGCTAAGTGCTTCTCTTGTATGACTACTTGTGTCCCTTTTTGCTGAGCAAGCTTACGGCGATGAATATTTCGATGTTGTTCGTACCGGAGGTGATGCAACCAATGGTAGTCTTGCCCTAGTAGCTTTTTAGCAGAAACACCAGTCACGATATGTTGTTTTATTGCATCGAATAGTACAACAGAGATTATTTGATGGACGTCTAGACTTACACCAACGATTAGATGAGCTTTTCCTTCATACAAACGTCGCTGGGGGCGAGGATATTGACTCTGTAGTCCTCTTAGGACAGATTCT
>JBEAQB010000306.1:0-3498 GCA_041164125.1 Cyanobacteriota bacterium | reverse complement strand
AATCACGTTTAAGATTAACGCTAACTTCATTTCTTCTTGACCCACGATCGCCGTAAACGGAAAGACAACGCGACGGGTGTTGGTGGGGGCAGAGAGGGTTGCTGTCATGGGGAAAAGGGATTTAATTAAAGTTTGGGATTAATTGCAGTAGCGCCGCAGACTCACCAGCCATCAAAGCAAGGCATCTTAAAACGGGCCGTTTATCATTCTGCCACATTGGCTCGGCTTGCCACTACCCCGTTCCCCACACGGTTGCCCTGAGTCTGGCCAGCCATCGGGAAATTCATGGCAAAAGACGGATAAAATTGGCTAAAATTTGTAACCCTAAATCCGCTGATTTTTCCGGGTGAAACTGTACCGCCATCAAGTTATCTTTGGCGATCGCCGCAGTGACGGTTTGGTGCCCGTGGGTAACGGTGGCCGCAATGACGGCGGGGTCTAGGGGATCCACATAGTAGGAGTGGACAAAATAAACTTGGGGATCAGTCGGTAGCCCTTGCCAGAGAGACAAATCCGGTTGCCTGAACTGCAACCCATTCCAGCCCATGTGGGGGATTGTTAACCCTGGCTCTGATTGGAAATGACGGACGGTGCCCTTGATAATTCCCAGTCCAGACTCTTGTCCTTCCTCCGAAGCTTCAAACAAAATTTGTAGGCCTAAACAAATCCCTAAAAAAGGTTTCCCCCCGGCGATCGCCGTTTTTAAACAGGATTCTAAGCCCCGCTCTCGTAAATGCTGCATGGCTGGGTCAAAGGAACCAACGCCCGGTAACACAATCCCAGCGGCCTGGGCCAGGGCATCGGGATGATTCGTAACCATTGGGGTGGCCCCCATTTTTTCTAACCCCTTACAGACGGAGTGAAGATTGCCCATATCATAGTCAACAACAGCGATGTAACCCATGGGGGAAGACTCATGTTAAAACGTCGGATTTCTCAATTTAGCGTTATACGAGCAGAAAAGCCTTGCCTCCTGCTCGTATAACGCTAACTAACTGTTTATCAGTGGGAAAACGCTGCGTTGATCACCCAGCCGAGGCAAAGACAATCACCCCGGCATCGCGTCAGCACTGTGCCTGACACTTAGGCTTCGTGATGGTTAGCCGCTTCATTGGGGGAACCCATTTCTGCTGTCAGCCGTAACAGCAGCGATTGATGACGTTTTTTAATCGCTTGGGTTTTTTGAGACAGCCGAGCCCGGACTCGTTCTTGGAAAGAGACTGAATCACTGTCGGTGGGGGTTAAGGGCTGAGCGGGGTTAAAGGCAACGCCCCGATAGGTCAAGTTGGCATTGGGCGGCATCACATTTTTAGCAGAGGTATGACGAAACCGGTAATCCAACCCCCGGTAGCTCCCCGTTAATCCTAATGCCTCGGAGGTTTCGACCTGGGGAGGACGATAGTCGTAAGTCAAACCACGATAGGTTAATTGCATGAGTTGCGCTCCTAATTTGGCAAGGTGAAGGTACAGGAGTCGCGTTCCTTCAGGAATATTTCCTTACTTCCGTCTTCTTTCGGCAAATAGCTCAGAAAAAAGATGAACGGCTTGTTTTTCTGTATATATTGTTACCGTTCTGGGGGGATTTTGTCAATCAATGGGCTGTAAAAACTCACCAATCTTTGCAACGGCGGTGGCTAAGGTTTCGGGGGCTTTCACTAGGGCAAAGCGGACATAACCTTCCCCCGTTGGACCGAAACCAGCGCCGGGCGACAGGGCGACCCCCGTCATTGCCACCAATTGTCGGCAAAATTCCACAGACTTATCTGACCAGTTGGGGGGTAACTTTGCCCAGACATACATGGTGGCTTGGGGGAGCGGCACTGACCAACCAATGGCCGCAAGGGCATTGACTAATGCGATCCGACGTTCGGCAAAAGTGGTGACAGTGTTTTCCACCATCTGTGGCGGACTTTGCAAAGCGGCGATCGCCCCTCGGAGAATGCCTTGATATTGATTGAAGTCGATGACCGCCTTAATTTGTTTTAAAGCCGTGATTAATTGGGGGTTACCAATGGCAAAGCCAACACGAAAGCCGCCCATATTGTAGGATTTGGACAAGGTAAAAAATTCAATGGAACAGGTTTTATGGGGATCTGCTTGTAACACCGACGGGGGCAGATCGGTGCCGTCAAACACTAAATCCATGTAGGGAAAATCATGGACTAAGACTAAATCGTGGCGTTGGCAAAACTCCGTCGCTGCTTGAAAAAAATGCAACGGGGCGATCGCCGTAGTGGGATTGTGGGGATAACTCAGCACCATCAGTTTCGCTCTGCTTAATACCTGATCAGGGATATCGTCAAAGACAGGCAAAAATTGATTTTCCGGCAACAATGGCATGGGGTAAATTTCTCCCCCCGCCAAATAAACGCCTCCACTATGGGAGGGATAACCCGGATCAAGCAGGAGCGCCACATCCCCAGGATTTAAAATGGCTAACGGCAAATGGGCCGTTCCTTCCTGGGATCCGATTAACGTCAACACTTCCGTCTCAGGATTTACCGCCACGTTGAACCGTCGTTCGTACCAAACGGTGATCGCCTTTCGGAGGTCTGCTGTACCTTGGTGGAGGACATAACCGTGGGTGTCAGGGTCACGAAGAGCGGTGGTGATCGTATCAAGAATGGGAGAAGGGGTCGGCAAATCCGAGGACCCTAAAGACAAATCAATAATGGTTTTACCCTGGACGCGGGCTTGAGCCTTAGCTAAATCCATATCTGCAAACACATTGCTGCCAAAAGACTGAAGGCGACGAGCAAAACGCATAATAGGCGAAGAAAAAGAACAAAAAAATGAGAATCACCGATGGTGGCTTCGATCTTACGGTAAATTATTGTTTGACATTTCCCTAGCCCATCGTTTCCCCTTCGCCATGAGCCCTATACCGATCGCCGACCGAATCCGCCTGGGTATTGCTGTCGGTCTTGCCAAATCGATTACCGCCGTGGTTAAGGCGTTGCGGTTGGGGGCAGCCAGCGTTCTGCCAGGGGAAATTGCCCGACGGCTTCACCCCCGTCTGTTGGAGTTGTTGACCCAACAAACGAAGCAGGGGGTGATTTTAGTGGTGGGAACCAACGGTAAAACAACCACCTCGTTGTTGCTGAGAAAGATTTTGGTTGATCAAGGGTTTCGGGTAACCCATAACACCACCGGGGCGAATTTAATCAATGGGTTAATTACAGCCTTATTGGCAGATGCAGATTTATTTGGCACATTAAATAGTGATTTTGCCATCTTGGAAGTCGATGAAAATGTGTTACCTTTGGTGCTTAAACGCTGTCAGCCCCGGGTAATTTTAGCCCTTAATTTATTCCGAGATCAATTGGATCGTTATGGGGAAGTTGACGCCATCAGTCAACGCTGGCAAACGGCGATCGCCCCCCTGTCTCCCGATACAATCATTGTTGTCAATGCCGACGATCCGACCCTCTGCCACCTCGGTCAACAGCTCAGCAAGCAAGTGTACTACTTTGGCTTGAGTGAACCGCAACTCTATCT
>JBEAQB010000305.1:0-3658 GCA_041164125.1 Cyanobacteriota bacterium | reverse complement strand
ATTGGCTTAGAAATGGGGGCACAGAAAGGTCTGGAAGTGGATGGGGTCAATATTTTTACCCCTTGGGGCCATATTGCTTGGCAATTGGGGGGACAGACCGGCTATAACTTTTTGGCAGAAGAAGATCAAAAACGGGTTGCCCCCGGTAACGATACCCTCCGTAAATTGATTGGCAGTGAAGCAACCTTAATTCTGCTGGATGAATTTTTGGTCTTTGTGGAAAATGCCATGGCTGTGGAAGTGGGGGATTCTACCTTTGGTCGTCAGGTCTTGACCTTTGTGCAACGCTTAACTGAAGTGGTCAGGGAATTGCCCAAAACAGTGATGGTTTATTCCCTCCAAGCTAGTGTGAGAGAGGCGATCGGCAATGAAGGCTTACTGGATGTTTTAGATAAATTAGTGTCCCGTGTAGATGCCAAAAAAGAACCCGTCTCCGGCGATGAAGTAATGAAGGTGGTGCAACGCCGTCTTTTTGCCGAAATTGGCGATCGGGCTGTGATTAAGGAAGTGGCCCGACAACAAGCCGACCTCTACCGCAAGTTTCATAATACTTACGCCGATAGTGAACGCAGTAAACAGGAAATTGAGCAACAAGCCCAAATTTTAGCGGAACGGATCGAAAGCAGTTATCCTTTTCACCCGGATTTACTCGACTTGATGTATTACCGCTGGGGCAGTTTACCCAGTTATCAGCGGACTCGCGGCGCACTGGGCTTTTTAGCCCGGGTGATTGCCAAACTATGGGAGCAAAATGACCCCTTATGGTTGATTTATCCGGGCAGTGTTCCCTTAGAAGATATCAACACCAAACAATCCTTTTTTAGCCAAGTGGGACAACGGGACACCTACGAAGCTGTTCTAGCCGCTGATATTTCTGGCCGTAAAGCCAAGGTCAAAACCATTGATAATCGTTTAGCCAATGATGCCCCGGCGATCGCCAATTTGAAACTGGGAACCCGTTTAGCGACGGCAATTTTACTTTATTCCTTTGGGGCCAAGATGGGGGAAGACCGGGGGGTGATGGAGCAGGAAATTGCAGCGGCTTGTTTGACGGAAAATCTAGACCGAACAACGATTACTGCTGCCCTGAGTGATTTACGGGAAGAGTTGCTCTACCTTCATTACATTGGTAAACGCTATCGTTTCGAGACCAAACCCAATCTCAATAAGTTAATTGCCGATGAAGAATCAAAAATTTCCTCTGAGGATAGCCTCCAGGTGATTCGGGAACAGTTAGAAACGGGACTCAAGGGCGGCAAGGGCGAAATTATTCTCTGGCCAAAGGATTCCAGCCGGATTCCTGACAATCTGACCAAATTTATCGTCACCTATCTCGATGGTAGTTGGGCAGAAAAAAATCCCGAAACCCTCCAAGAAACCCTGATGAATTGGGTGGAATATCGCGGTAATAGCAAACGCACTTACAAAAATTGTCTGGCCTTTGTGGTGCCCCACCGTTTACAAATGGACAAAGCCCGCACCAGTGCCCGTACCTACGCGGCGATCGCCTCCTTGCTGGAGCAGAAGAATAAATATAAGTTTTCTGGGGAAGATCTGAGTGAACTCAAGGAAAAACTCAATAATGCAAAAAATGGTTTGAAAGCCGCCGTTGATCGACTCTATGAAAGTATTATTTTGCCTATCCCTGACCGAGAAGGGGAAAACCCAATTACCCTAAAGACCATCGATTTACAATCCCAACTGAATACGTCCCATCTTTTACAAGACCGGGTCTTAGACGCCCTCCGTAACGATGTTTTTACGACGTTAACCGTGAACAAATTAGTGCGTTTATCGGGACTTTCCAGTAATCGCCATCACATTCAAGTCTCTGCCCTCCTCCAAGCCTTTTTTCAATATCCCGACTATCCCAAATTACTGAATGAACAATCCATTAAACAAGCCATTTTAGGCGCCATTAATCAGGGCTTATTCGGCTATATTCCCCAGTTAACGTTCACCTCAGATCAACAACCGATCATCGACCACCCAGAACAAATTAGTGTCCAAACGACAATCCCTGCGGATGAGTTAGACAGTTTTGGCTATCTACTAGAAAAGGATTATGTAACCGAGTTGTTAGCGGCTCACCAAGCTCAAAAAGTTGTTGATTTACCGGAAGAAAAGGTCATTGATTCTCAAACCGTTACTGATCCCTGGTCAAATGATCATCCCACCGCTACAACAGCAAACGACGAGCCTAAACCGTTTACCGTCGAGAAACCGGGTAACAGTACGGTGGAAAAGTCAGTTTTAGTTGATATTGTAGAGGGCCGTCAACCAGCAAAAAGGTATGAATTGTCAGCTAAACTCAAATCTGAGCAATTATTTGAATTGGTGACGATTCTACAAAACTTACCCGACAAGTCCTCGTTAGTGGATATTAAGGTAACAGTTACTGCCTACGCCAAAGACCAATTTGATTTGAACTGGATTAAAGGGGCGATCGAGGAACCACTGGACGAAGCAGACATCAACGCTTCTACTAAATTAACTTAATCGGCTTTATTGTCTAATCTGGCGATCGCCAGCATAATCCCTTTCCCTGGAGCCGTTATGTTGGGGGCCATCAATTTGGAGAATGACACACTTACCCTGATGGAAGATAAGGAAATCCACCTCGACCCGCCCATTGAGGAGTTCCTTTGAAACAGGGGAGCCTTCAAGGGAATAACGACCCCTGGCGTTAGCAAAAAAGGTGACCCCCCGTTGCTCAAGTTCCTGGGCCATCTTCATCTCGACCTTAGACCGAAAATACATCCCTCCCCATTCATACGGCGCACGAACCCCTGAGTTAGCTTGATTTTTTGGTGGTTCTGCCCCAACGACTAAAGCACTTCCCCGACTGGCCCGTTCAACCCGTTCCTTATATTGGTCATCAAAGAAGAGTCGCCAATAATGCTGAGTTTTGTGGCCGTCCCGTTGGTCAGCATAGGCCAGATGGAGATGAGCATTCATTTCGAGATAAAAGCCAGGACGGGTACGGGGATATAACCAAGCCCCTGCTTTTTTCCGAAAGTTCCTAGCTTTGTCAGGGGTGAGAGCAGAAATAACGTCAATCAGTTGGGAGGTTTTGACTTCCAACACATAGGGGAGTTTGCCCCCAATCGGCACTAGGGGACTGTCCTTAACCTGTCGCTCAGTTCCTTGAATATCAGTCATTCCGTTAGGATAAATCAAGCATTGACACTTTCTGAGAGTTGAAAGCCATAGGTTTTGGATTATGAGGACGATGATTAATGGGAGTCAACGAATGCCACGGTTAAGATGATGGCGATCGCCGAAGTATTGAAGGATCAGATTAAGGAAAAACTAAAGGTGGATCTCCTATGTATAAACTGGGAGGATTTTCCAGAAATTTAATTTTTTGACTAAATGCTTCATCAACACGGGTAGCCAAACCTAGATCAGAAAAAACTTGAGGATACTGAAGTGAAGAAATAGATATTGTTATTCCTTTAAGAGTATGAGCTATTTTAACTGCCTCATAAACTATTGATGAATAAGCAAAATTTGTTAATTGATGTAATTGCCGAAGCTGTTCTAGTGGATGAGTTTCGTATTGTATAATACTAGCTATCACAGTTATTTCTCCAATATAAACATAATCAAGTTCATCATTGCTATTTTCTTTTTCATCTGGTGAGTTAATGTAAAC
>JBEAQB010000304.1:0-5344 GCA_041164125.1 Cyanobacteriota bacterium | reverse complement strand
GTTCCCCCAAGCGTTTTTGGCAAGCATTGCGCTTGACATGGCGAGTGGGTCGACGCTCAGCGCGGGGGTTATTGGTTAATCTGATGTATTTAGTTGAGGCCTGTACCCTCAAGCAATGGCTAGGGGCAGATCACATTAAACATCTTCACGTCCACTTCGGCACTAACCCGGCCACCGTTGCGATGCTTTGTAACGTCTTGGGGGGGCCGGGCTATAGTGTTACCATCCACGGTCCAGAAGAATTTGACACAGGGGCGGCGATCGCCCTATCGGAGAAGATTAAACGGGCACGGTTTGTAGTGGCGATCAGTTCCTATGGACGCAGCCAACTGTATCGATGGTGTGATTATCAAGACTGGCGCAAAATTCACCTTGTTCATTGCGGGGTGGATCAAAACTTCTTAGCAACCGAGCCAACACCGTTACCGGATCAGCCAAATTTAGTGTGTGTTGGCCGTTTAAGTGAGCAAAAGGGGCAACTTCTATTACTCCAGGCCATCGCCATGTTGGTTAAACGGAAGATAACCCTAAAGCTAGTTCTCGTCGGCGATGGTCATTTACGCCCAGTCATCGAAACGGCGATCGCCGACTTGAAACTGGAAAATTTTGTCGAGATGACAGGTCGGGCAACGGAACAGACAGTGAAAACCCAGATTAATGCTGCCAAGGCAATGATTTTACCCAGCTTTGCCGAAGGACTACCGGTGGTATTGATGGAAAGCCTCGCCATGGGGCGTCCCGTTATCAGTACTTATATTGCAGGGATTCCGGAATTGATTGAACCCGGTGTTTGCGGTTGGCTGGTACCCGCAGGGGATATTAACGCCTTAGTTGAGACGATGCAGACGGCATTAGCAACGCCGCTAGCAACCCTAACCCAGATGGGCTTACAGGGGCGACAGCAGGTAATCGAACGGCATGATGTTGTTAAAGCAGCTAAACTTCTGGCTGACTTATTTTCACAATATGTTCAATGACGTCGATCCCCCAAATTGAGCTATCTGGTCTGCCAGAAAGTGCCCCGGTGGTTTTGCTCAATGGTCTCTTAATTTTGATGGCCTTTCTGTGGTTGCTTCCCAGTCTGGTGCTATTTGCGGAATGTGGGAGCGCTGTATTGCTCAGCAAACCGGTCAATCCATTAACCCCCATCCCCTTAAAGGCAACGTATCAAATCCTGATCCCCGCCCACAATGAAGCGGCAGTGATTAGTGCTACGTTAGCGTCTTTACTCACTCAAGTGGAACATCCCAGTCAGATTATTGTCATTGCCGACAACTGTACAGATAATACCGCAAACCTTGCTCGTTGCCATCACGTGAAAGTCGTAGAGCGCCACGATCCTGAGCGCCTGGGTAAGGGATTTGCCCTAGATTTTGGCATTCAGGCCTTGAAGGGGGAGCCACCGGACGGGGTAATTGTCATCGATGCAGATTGTGTGGTGGCCCCCGGCACGATCGCCGTACTGGTTAACGAAGCCCAAACCCATCAACGACCGATTCAAGCTCTGTATCTCTTGCAGCAGCCCCAACCTGCAACCCCAAAAGATACCCTCTCAGCCTTTGCCTTTATGGTGAAAAACCAGATCAGGCCAGCGGGGTTAACCGTTTGGAATTTACCTTGCTTATTAACAGGAACGGGGATGGCATTCCCCTGGCAGATTATCGGCCCAGCCCCCTTAGCCACTGACAATATTGTCGAGGATATTCAACTGAGCATTGATTTGGCGATCGCCGGCCATCCTCCCCGATTCTGTGAAGCGGCCAGGGTGACGGGAATTTTACCCCAACAAGCAATAGCCGCCATTCAGCAGCGTCAGCGTTGGGAACACGGCTATCTTCAAACCCTACTGGGCCAAGGTCCCCGTTTAATTGCTCAAGCAGTTAAACAGAGACGATGCGATCTTTTGGCATTAGCCGCAGAAATCAGTGTCGTGCCCCTCTCCCTCTGGGGGGTAATTTGGCTAGGGGAATTAACGTTAAGCCTGATCAATTGGCAGTCAGGGGGGGATATCATCTCGCTCTACCTCCTCCTAATCGCCGGTTTCTGTCTGGCGATCGCCGTTATTAGTGCTTGGGCAAAGTATGGACGCCAGGGGATTCCCCTCCCGACCCTTTTAGCGGTGCCCCTTTACGTTCTCTGGAAGATGCCCCTCTATGGTGCTTTTTGGCTAAATCGCCAATGCCAATGGGTGCGCACAGAGCGGGATAGGCCGTGAGTCACTAGCCGAACCCCTTGCCGTGATTGTCAGATGGCAAACTTAGGCAATGGGTTAACTGTTCCCGCAGTTTTTCATGATTCAGGTTTTGACCAATTAATACCAGTTGATTGGATTTATCCCCTTTCCATTGCTCATCTTCAATGCTGAACCGTTTACCACTGAGGTGAAAAATATGGCGATTAGGACTTTCATTGAACCACAGTACCCCCTTTGCCCGGAAAATATTGGGGGTTAATTGGTTATCGAGGAAGTACTGAAACTTGCGAATGGAAAAGGGCTGATCGATACGGAAGGATAGGGAAGTAAAACCATCCATTTCTAGATGGTCACTGGCGTATTTTTGACCGTGGGCGTGGTCATGGTGGGGGTGATGTCCATGATCATGACTTGGATCTTGGCAATCTGGCGCACAGTCACCATTGTGGCCATGGTCATGGTGATGATGGCCATGATTGTGGTGGTGGTGGTGGTGGTGATCCGCTCCTTGATGGTCAACGGCATCAAAATATTTATCAGATTCAAATAAACCGACGCTCAAAATCAACGGTAATGGCACCTGGGCTTTGCTGGTGCGGAGAATTCTTGCCCCTTCCTTCATATCCCGCAGACGCACTTCCAACGCGTCTACATCACCTTCATCCACCAGATCCGTTTTATTCAGAACAATAATGTCACCATAGGTAATTTGGCTCTGGGCTGCTTGGCTATTAAATAAGTCCAAACTAAAATTCTCACAGTCCACCATGGTCACAATGGAATCAAGACGGGTCATATCCCGTAATTCTGTCCCCAAAAAGGTGAGGGCTACAGGTAACGGATCAGCCAGTCCAGTAGTTTCTACGACCAGATAATCTACCTTATCTTCCCGTTCCAATACTTTGTAAACGGCTTGGATTAAATCTTCGTTGATGGTGCAACAGACACAACCATTGCTTAATTCCACCATGTCGTCGTCGGTGGCAATGATCAGTTCATTATCAATGCCGATTTCGCCAAATTCGTTCACTAGGACGGCGGTTTTTAAGCCCTGTTGGTTGCTGAGGATATAGTTCAATAGGGTGGTTTTGCCGCTCCCCAAAAAGCCAGTGATGATCGTAACCGGCAGTCCTTGCTTCGGGGCAGCGATCGCCGATGGGGAAGTTACAGCAGGCTCAACAGTAGGCATAAGTGAAACAGTTAGAACAGTGAATCAAATGGGATGAAGCGGAGAGGGTGGGATTCGAACCCACGTTGAGTTTCCCCAAACCCGATTTCAAGTCGGGCGCATTCGACCACTCTGCCACCTCTCCAGGGGGAAGGATTGGATCAGTTAATCATCTTAACATGTCTGGCATAGAGACATTCTTGACTGAGGCGTTTCCCCTGATCGCCAACCCACACTAAATTAATTTCCGTCACCTGTCCCGCCGTGAGGGTTACAAGGGTAAAGTTACGACGGCGATCATGCGGTTCTCCTTGAATCCGGGGCACACAAGCTGCATTTAAATAGACCGTATCTTGGTGATCCACACAAACCCGCTCCCGCAAACGATCCTGTCGATGACGCAAGCGATGGTGCATATGGCCGAATGTGACCAGAGGGACTTTTTTCCCTTTAGCCACCACTGTGGCGATCGCCGCAGCTAAATCAGGATCACCAAAATCGCCGCCTAACGGTTGCCAATCCCGACCACAAATCGACTCCGGTAAATCCCCCAGCCCCGTCGGGCCATTATGACTCAAGAAAATAACGTATTCATGGGGGCTATTGAGGGCCGTCGCTGCAATTTTGGCTTGGGACTCGATAAAATTTGTCATCCCATAGTGCTCCCGCAAGAAACGCTTCGTTTTCCACTGATCTCCTCCCCAGGTGAAGGGACGACTCCCCACCACGGATAAACCCAACTGAGCAAAATCCCGCCGCCCGTAGCTAACATCTGCACGTCCCAGTAGGGTTTGCTGGGCCGTTACTCGGTCTTCGAGGGCATGGTCATAGGGGGATTTTTTGCGCCCCCAATCCGTCGCCGTAAACCAGGCGTCGTGGTTACCAAATATCGTTGCCTTCGGCAAATCCAACTCGGCAATCAACCCCACAACCTTCAGGGACTCATTACCAAAATCCCCCACAAACAGAACCAGGTCAACGCCGATCTCTTGCAATGCTAGATGATCCGCTATTTCCCACTGCTCATGGATATCCCCCACCACGGCGATCGTCATTTGGGCTGATGAAATAACAGACATGAAACTCAACGACTAACCTGAAAACACTGTATGTTACTATAGCTGCTGTAAGCGGACGTGGCGGAATTGGTAGACGCGCTAGATTTAGGTTCTAGTGTCCTTGGCGTGAGAGTTCGAGTCTCTCCGTCCGCATGGTGAACAGATTGACCCTGGTCGGAGTGCGGACTGTTGATAGATTACAATAGACTTCCGTTGCGTTAACCGTTAAAGAAGTCCCTTGAGCGATCGCCTACCGACCCAACTGTCCGCCGGAGACGGCGGCCCCCAACCCGAAAATAGCATTATCCCCCTAAAGCCGGAATTCAACGCCACGACCGAAAACTGGTTCGAGATTATGATCCGGGCTCAACCCCATCACACCGATTATGGCGGCATCGTTTGGCATGGTACCTACCTAACCTGGCTGGAAACGGCCCGGGTGGAGTCCCTCAGAGCCATTGGCATCGATTTCGCCGACTTAGTTAAACTGGGTTGTGACCTCCCCGTCATTGACCTCAGCCTCAGATACCACCGTCCTATTCGGCTAGGACAAACTGCCATTGTGAAAGTGCAAATGCAGGACATGGAAAAAGTACGCTTAGAGTTTCTTAATGAAATTGTTTGTTTGGAAACGCGAGAATTGTGCTTGACCGGCAAAGTCACCCTGGTCGCCATTGATCGCGCCAAAGGGAAAATCATGCGTCGTTTACCCCCCGCCGTTCATGAACGATTGGTGAAATTACGACAATAGTTAATCTGCTCATCCACTTGCTAAGATTAATCGTGAGTTATACCTAACCGTCCCAGGGTATCGCCGTTTTCCCCTTCTCGTTAACGCCTTTATTCATGACCTCGCCTGTTTTCCGCCGTCTTCGCCCTGCCCTCGCTGTATTGGTATTAACCTTGGGTTTAGGCACCCTGAGT
>JBEAQB010000303.1:0-4702 GCA_041164125.1 Cyanobacteriota bacterium | reverse complement strand
GAGATTTCCGTTAGTCTTCCCGGCAGTAATAAATCGGCAGTGGCTTCTGCTGCGGCAAAGGGGGCAAGAGTTTCCTCGGTGATAATCACGCTTTCCCCCTCAGTTGCAAGGATAGTGGTCGAGAACGGGGTCTCCTCCTTCGGTCCAAAATGACCAATACTAGGATTTGCCCCAGCAGCCAAGGGCATCAAAGTGAAGATCGCTATCAAGATACCGTTACCCCCCCAAGCCCAGCGAAAGGGAGAGAATTGGCAAAACTTTAGACAATTCATACGCTTCATCAATATTGATAGCAGCCAAATAAAAAGTGGTGAATACAAAAAAAATACTTAGAAAAAGCAGAGGATGTAATCAATATTGAACTGACTAATCCTCTACCCGGTCACCCAATTAAAGACATTAAAATCTACAAAGTACTTTTGACAGCTTTTTGCTTTTCAATTTCTTTTTTTAATGACTTAGACGCGCTACCCGTTTGCAGGACTTCTAGGGCATCATCTAACGTAAACGATGCTGCCTTTTGTCGTGGGGGATAAGCCTTAAATGTTGCTAAAAACTGGGCAACATAATCCTGGGCGGGAACCATCCAGAAGGCATGATCAATTAACCAGTCATAGTATGTATTTGAGGTTAATTGGGCTCGCTCATAGGGATCCTGGCGTAAGTTAAACATCAAAGGAACTCGCAAAGGAATAAACGGTTCGGCCCAAGCTTGGAGGGTTTGGGCAACCCGCTGCTCCATAAAAATGAGCTTCCAATCCTGATAGCGCAATGCCGTTAAATCACCGTCGTCGGAGAAGTAAAAAATATCCTTGCGGGGACTTTCTTGATTTTTACCTGATAAATAAGCTGTCAAATCATAGCCATCTAAGTGAACTCGAAATCCTTGGAAGCCACTTAATAATTTTTCCTTAACACTGGGATCGCCGGCTGCTGCCACAAAGGTCGGGAACCAATCCATGTGATGGACAATGCCATTGGCAACGGAACCAGGTTTAATTACCCCTGGCCACCGCACCATCGCAGGGACACGCCAGCCCCCTTCCCAGTTGGTATTTTTCTCACCCCGGAACGGTGTCATCGCCGCATCGGGCCAGGTATTCATGTGGGGGCCATTATCGGTGGAATATAAAACAATGGTGTTTTCTGCCAATCCAAGGCGGTCTAAGGTGTCTAGAAGTTTTCCGACGTGCATATCATGCTCCATCATGCCGTCAGCGTACTCATTTTGCCCAGAAATCCCCCGTAATTCGGGTTTGACGTGGGTGCGAAAGTGCATCCGTGTCCCATTCCACCAGACAAAGAAGGGTTGACCCGATTGATTAGATTTTTCAATAAATTTAATCGCAGCATCAACAGTTTCATCGTCGATGGTTTCCATGCGCTTACGGGTTAACGGCCCGGTATCTTCAATGCGACCATCTGCATAGGAGTGGATAACACCCCGGGGACCGTATTTTCGGCGAAATTCAGGATTTTTGGGATATGCTTCGTGTTCGGGTTCCTCTTCGGCATTGAGGTGATAAAGGTTGCCCAAGAATTCGTCGAAGCCATGGTTACTGGGCAGCATTTCATCCCGATCGCCAAGGTGATTTTTACCAAATTGCCCTGTGGCATAACCCAGGGGTTTGAGCATTTCGGCAATGGTGGGATCTTCTTTTTGCAATCCCAATTTCGCACCGGGTAAACCCACTTTACTTAACCCGGTTCTAAACACACTCTGTCCCGTAATAAAAGAAGACCGACCGGCGGTACAGCTTTGTTCTCCATAATAATCGGTGAAAATAACCCCTTCTTTGGCAACGCGGTCAATATTCGGTGTTCGATAACCGACCAGACCATTGGTATAGGCACTGATGTTGGATTGGCCAATGTCGTCCCCCCAAATCACTAAAATATTAGGCTTGTTGCCTTGGGCGTTGGCGATCGCCGGATCGCTAGAGTTGTTATGAAGGGAAAATACTCCACTTAAACTGCCCCAGGATACTTCCGCAATAACGAGTAATAACGCGAGGGAAGCCAGACCCAGTCGAAATAACCATCGTCTCAATTGCTTAAAAAGCACGAACATTTCTCCCTGGTAAAAAACTGTCGGCACAGGTACGCCAAACCGCCCTTAGCGAATCAAAGCTACTAAAAGTTCGGGCGATCAATGGGCGACTTGCTTTTCAAGGTGGAAAAACAATGGAACCCTGCCTAAGGAATCATACGAAAATTATGATCAACAGGTTATTCAAAAAGTGCAATCTTTCTTGACCTACCGCCCTCCTTTAGGTCCGTGGGAGGATGCCAATGGCAGCTCCTATCTGTGCCCCTGAGCGTTTGAGAGGGGCTTTCCCCAAACAGGGTACGGTAATCTCTGGAAAAATGGCCGTGACTCCAAAAGCCGTATTGACGGGCAATCTGAAACACTGATGTAATTTGTGGGTGACCAACCAATAAGCACCGACGAATAGCATTTAAACGCAATACCTTGATGTAGGCGATCGGAGACATCCCGACCACATCGTTGAAAGCATAAATTAAGGTTCTGCGGCTGGTGTGAAGAGATTGATATAAATCAGTTAGGGTAATGGGTTTGTCCAAATTCTCTTCAATCAGGGATTCTGCCTGTTTCACTAACAACAGCCGGTTATCCTTGGCTTCAAATGCTTTGAGTCGTACTTCGTTGCTGGTCAGACAGGCTGCTAACAATGGCAGTAGGTTTTCCGTGATTAGTTGGTGTGGCGAAACGCCACCAACACCTTGACCCTGATCGTCCAGGAATTGGGGACATCGAACCATGGCTTGAAAGATTTCCCGCACGTAGGCTTTTAAGGGATTGTAACGGTCGGCGTCAATCTGTTGCCAATTCTCATGCTGCAGGCGATCGCCAAGAGCCTCTTGCCCAATCTGCTTTAAAAACTGCCGAAAATAGCCTTGATCCACACTGACCACCGCAAATTTGAATTGTGGTGGCGTCAATAAATGCATGTTGTAGTAAGGACTGCTGCCATAAAGATAATCCTGGGGGGTATCTCGGCCGTGGGTTTTGAGCATTCCCCCCTTTTGAGCCATCGTCATCGCAAAGAGAAAGCGGTTTGGGGGTTTGCTACCACGAATAACCATGGCTTGGTTAAAGTCAACGTGCAATAGTTGTAAGGGGCCTAAATTAAGAACCCTTAATTGGCCGGAGAGTAAGCCGCGACTCACTTGATTGATTTGATTGGGAATTCCAATTTCAGTGATCATACGATCAAAAACATTGAGATCCTGGAATTTTCCGAGAAAAGCGCGCTTGACCACCGATCAACTGACTCCCTAAATGCAAGGCTGAGGCTGCATTGCCCCATTGATTCTCCAATTGAAAGTAGCTAAAATCTCCAAAACTCAATATTCAAATATCAATAGCGACTAAACGTCCTTTATTCAAGTGATAGAGTTGAATCTGAGCCATCCCTTGAATTTCAAGGATACTTTGGGTTGGACAGGTTTGCCAGTGATCTTCAAATAGGGGTTCTGAGGCGATAATCACTCCGTCAGGACAAGATGAACTATTGGCAAGCCAATATAAACTCGGTTCAGGTTGACGATTGGCGTAACGACACGCCACGATTTGCTTCCCATCCGCCAGCAAAATATTGGCGGAGAAATAGGTTTTAAATTGTCTGGCTAAATCGGTCAAGATTGTCAGGGACTGCGCTAGGGCCTGAGCAAGGGTTAACTCGGGGGCAGCGCGCAATGTATCGAGGATCAAAGCAAAAATATGTTCTGAGTCCGTCGTGCCATGGATTTGTTGATAGCTCTCGTCACTTAAAAGATTGCGTAAAGGACGATATAGGGTTGTGCGAAAATTGTGAATGAAGCCGTTGTGAACAAACAGTAGTTTTTGCTCAGTAAAGGGCTGACAGTTGGTTAGGTCTACCACCAGCGGGGGAGTCGCACTGCGGACATAGCCCACAAAGCAGTTGGAATGGATATAACGACTTAGATGGGGGAGATTAATATCACTCCAAATTGGCAAAATATTTTTGTAGAGATAAGGTTGGGGATCGGCGGCTTGATCAAACCATCCCAAGCCAAACCCATCAGCATTGAGTAATCCCGCTGTCATTTGTTGCGGCTGATAGCTCTGGACAATGAGTGAGTGAGCTGGCTGATAAATTAATTGCTCTGGCTGTAAAGATTTTCCCAAATACCCTAACAAACGACACATAATCCCTGGCTTCTGATACTGAAATCGTACGGTGAAAACAAGAGTCTTTCTATCGCAGAGGGCGAGTCATTGACACTTCAGGACTAAGAACTGGTGGCAATTCTTAAGCTAAGACACAATCAAATCAAGGTCATAAGAAAAAGCCCCCGGGCGTCTTTCCTTGTTTCGACTCCTGGGGCTTAAACTTACTCCTCACACAGGTACTGATATTAACACCTTAACCCGAACCCCCTCTCTTTTTTATGCCAGTTACAGAATCGGCACACTTACTGACGATATGTCACGAAATCAAAATATTAGTCCCGATCCGCTCCCCCTTTCCCCTCTCATCTCCTTGCCTGTGAACAGTAATGTCATCACTCTGTGACATTGCGCCCAAAGAAAAGCTGATTATCTCGTTGAAGTCCTGATGATACGTCCCGAATTCCCTTGACGGAGAGCGGTTCTGTTATGTTACAAAAAGTGAAGTCTGTGATCCCCGGCTCGGTACATTTCCCTATTGCTGTA
>JBEAQB010000302.1:0-5891 GCA_041164125.1 Cyanobacteriota bacterium | reverse complement strand
ATGAAACGTTAGCCATTTACCGTCAACCCTGGCTAAAAACCTCGGCAGCGGGTCGGGCCCTGATGGCCGCCACCAAGAATCTACAACTGGCAACCGTCTTACCGACCATCGGCGATCGCCTCCAAAACCACTGGCAAAAGCCGACCTGTTTCATCTGGGGCGCGTTGGATCCGTGGTTACCGATTGACCCGATCCAATCTCTGGTAAACCATCATTCCCATCTAGACTTGGTAACATTGCCAGCGGCCAAGCATTATCCCCAGGAACATTTCCCGCAAGACGTGGGGGATGCGTTAACAACCTTTTTGCGACGACAGGCACTGTAAAGGCGACAGGCAATGACTGACGCTACGGTCACTCGTCTAAATCTGTTGACATCCTTAACTTCAATTGTCCTGGGAAATCTGGCGATCGCCCAACTCATTCACATTCCCCAGTTGATGGCGCACATCATCAATCACCAGATTCAGTTGAGCAATTTTATCTTCTAAACGGCGGCGGGCGAGCTCAATATTTTCCTCACTATCGAGACTGGCGATCGCCTCTTCCTCGGTGCTTGCCAATCGAGAATCTGAACGATTGGCACGGTTGGTTAACACTGACCCCAGAATGCCGCCAACGACACCGCCAATCACACTGCCTAACAAAAATCCACTGGCGAAATTGTCCTTTTGACTCATGCCGCTGCTCCTTTTCAAAATGGGATAAGTACAGAATGTTGAAGATCTTCAACTGCCCTGGTTGATTATTATCCCATTGCGGTGGTGCTTGGGAAGTCTCGCTCAGGTCTCCCCTCGTCATCAAGTATCATAAGGGGTCTAAAACCCTTTAAAGTAGTGGAACGAGACCAGGCTTTTTAAGTGCATGCCCCAGCGAATTTTATTTATCAGTAACGGCCATGGCGAAGATAATCACTCTGCCCACATCATTCGACGGTTACGGGAAATTGCACCAGCGGTAGACATTGCCGCCATGCCGATTGTGGGTCAGGGCAGTGCCTATCGGAAATTGGACATTCCCATTATTGGCCCGACAATGGACGTGTTACCCTCTGGCGGCTTTAGTTACGTCGATCGCCGGTTATTGATCAAAGATATTCAGGCGGGACTATTGGGGTTAACCTGGCGACAATTTCAGGCTGTGCGACGCTATGCCCCCCAGTGTGATTTAGTCCATGCCACGGGGGATTCGGTAGGGCAAAGCTTTGCGTATTTAACCGGGAAACCCTTTATTTCCTTTATTTCTTGTCTCTCGGCTCTCTATGAAGGCAGCCTCAAACTGGACATTGTCATGCCCCTACTCTGGCGATCGCCCCGTTGTTTGGGGGTATTTACCCGTGATCCCTTGACAGCGGCAGACCTACAGCAGCAAGGTTTTCGCAAGGTGCAATATGGGGGCATTCCTTCCTTGGATTGGCTCCGCCCCACGGGCAAGGACTTAGCATTAACCCCAGGGGTGCCGATGGCGGCCCTATTACCCGGATCACGCTTACCGGAAGCTGGGGAAAACTTTAAACTGCAATTAGGGGTGGTGATCGCCGCTGGGAAATTAATGGGGACGGCCATACAGTTTCGGGCGGCATTGGTGCCCAAGGTGATGGGCGAGATCCCCCAGATTGCAGCAGCTATGGGCTGGAAATGGCATCGCCCTTGGTTGAGCTACGATCTGGATAACGGGCATACCGTAACCGTGGGGTGTTACGACGACGCCTTCAACGACATTGTTTGTGCCACCACTGTGGTGTTAGGCATGGCTGGCTTAGCCGTCGATCAAGCTGTGGCGATCGGGAAACCCGTGATTCAAATTGCGGGGCAGGGGCCCCAATTCACCTACGCGTTTGCCGAAGCTCAGGAACGGTTACTGGGGCTGTCCGCCCAAACCATCGGTACCGGGCCTGCCACCCCAGCTATCCTGACAGCGGCCGCCCACTGTTTACAGAAAACCGTTAACGATCACGGTTATCTAGACGCCTGTGCGAAAAATGGCCAGGAACGCCTCGGCATTCCAGGGGGCTCCCAGCGCATCGCCGCGTTTATTGCGCAGCAGTTAGCAGTGGTCAACGGTGGGGGTCGCCGCCCTCAGGCTCAAGAGTAGCCGTATGATCTGCTTGTCGAGCCATTTGCTTAATGACGTCTTTATACTGAGCTGGCGCCAACTGGGTGGCTTGTTGGAATAGGGATGCGGCATCCTTCCTGTTGCCAGTTTGGGCCAGTACTTGCGCTTTGGCTAACCAAGGACGAAAGTCGTTTTCATTGGCTTGACTGGCGGCGTCATAGATGGCGATCGCCTGGTCGGGACGGTTTTGGGCAAAGTAAATTTCGCCTAGTAGTAATTGTAGCGAGGTCACTTGGCTGGGATTGGAGGGAGTTGAGAGTGCTGTTTGGGCTTGCATGGCCTGGCTAAGGGCATTTTGGACCACGGCGATCGCCTCTGCAGGGCGATCTTGCTGTTGATAGAGACCACTCAAGCCGTTGAGGGCGGGAATGTTGTAGGGATCTTGACTCAAAATCTCCTGGTACACCCTGGCAGCTCCTAACTCATCCTTGAGCTGAGTTTTTGCTTCGGCCAATAAAATTCGGTATTGAACTTGATCTGGGTTGAGTTGCCCGAGGCGTTCTAACGGGGCGATCGCCGCGGCTAAATCCTGTTGCTGAAGCCGAATTTCCAGTAAGCTTTGCAGGGCGTTTTGGTTATCCGGTTCCCGCTCTAGCACTAATTGATACCCCAAGGCCTCGTTTTCCCTGGGGAGGGGCACCGTTGCCGTTGTCGGCGTTGCAACTGGAGGCCAAATACTGGTCACAATCGGCACCAGGGAAAATAAGAGTAAGGCACTAATCATGGCCCCAATGCCCACATATACCCAAATATCCCGCTGCCGTCGTGATGTTGCCATGGTGTTAAACGCCTTCAATCCAACCGTCAACTTTCCCGCATACCGCAAGGGGGGCGTGACCCAAACTCCCCCGTCTCCGGACGGGAGAGGCTCCCTCGCTTGGTTACCGATCCTTTAACCAGCTAAACATCGCCCGTAGGTCCTTACCCACTTCTTCAATCAACTCTTCCGATTCCCGACGACGCATCGCGGTGAATCCCGGTTTCCCGGCTTGGTTTTCCAGCACGAATTCCCGGGCAAATTGTCCCGATTGAATTTCATGGAGAATTTGGAGCATTTCAGCCCGGGTCTCGTCGGTAACAATCCGCGGACCGCGGGTTAAATCGCCGTACTCAGCGGTGTTGGAAATACTGTCGCGCATTTTTTCTAAACCGCCTTCCACAATCAGATCCACAATCAGTTTCACTTCATGGAGACATTCAAAATAGGCTAATTCCGGCTGATATCCCGCCTCTACTAAGGTGTCGAATCCAGCCTTAATTAAGGCCGTCAAACCACCACACAGTACCACTTGTTCCCCAAACAAATCCGTTTCCGTTTCTTCCCGGAAGCTGGTTTCTAGAACCCCAGCCCGGGTGCCACCAATACCTTTAGCATAGGCCATGGCATAATCCCGCGCTTGACCACTGGCATCTTGATAAACCGCAAACAGGGCAGGGACCCCTTGACCTTGCTCATAGGTACGGCGCACCAGATGACCAGGCCCTTTGGGGGCCACCATCACGACATCGACCGTACTGGGGGGCACAATCTGACCGAAATTAATGTTAAAACCGTGGGCAAAGCTCAGGACATTCCCTGGGACGAGGTTGGGGGCGATTTCCGCTTCGTAGATGGTTTTTTGCACTTCATCGGGCAGGAGAATCATGATCCAATCGGCGGCTTGGGCAGCATCACTCACGGATAAGACCTTGAGACCGGCCGCTTCTGCCTTAGCAACGGATTTGCTGCCGGCATATAAGCCCACAACAACATTGACCCCACTATCCTTGAGGTTGAGGGCATGGGCGTGACCCTGGGAACCATAACCGATGATAGCAACGGTTTTGCCGGCTAAAAGCTCAAGATTGGCGTCTTGATCATAATACATGCGAGCCATTTAAATATCTCCTTGCTGCGATGGAATGGTGCATTGCAAACATTTAATCATAGCAAACAATGGGTTAGGGCCATCCGTTGCAGACGGCCAGCCTGAATAGGCGGCAACACACGGTGGGGTGACGGCTCAGGGACTGCCATGGGGAGGGGGCTAAACGCCGCGCTCAATGGAACGTTGGGCCTGGACAAATTCTAGTTTGAGACGCTTTTTCAATTTTTCCGGCACTGGACGGGAACCATAGGAGGTGTAATAGCCGGCAAGGGAATTTAGGGCGGTTTGCATGGTGGTGAAAGACCGCAGCCCCCCAGACTTGGTATTTTTACGATAGCGGGAAATGTAGTCGTTGATTTGGGCGCGAGCAGTATCTTGAACGTCTTGTCGATTGGGGGCATCCGCTGGTAAATCGAGGGCCTCGGTTAGGGTGCCGATCACAGTGAGGGTGTCCTGGCTGTAGTTGCCGGTTAACCCCGTGCCACTGTCGCAAGCTGTTAAGCCGATCGCCGCGACTAACACGAGGGCCAACACGCGGGCTAATTGATTTCTTAAAAAAGACATAACAACGGGTTGCCTCCCTGGAACTTTGCTCAATTTTTCCCTATCGTATCAGGTTAGATCCCCCCCTATTCACAGTTGATTGGCATGGATGGTGGCTCCCATTAAACCGACCTTGGGATTCATAATCACGGCGATCGGGATCTGCTGCAACAAGGGACGCATCCGCCCCTTATGCTGAAATGCGTCTAAAAATTGGTAACGATCCAGCAGGGGTAAAATTTTGGCCGCGATCCCCCCCGCAATGTACAGTCCCCCATAGGGTAAGAGTTTGAGGGCTAAATTGCCCGCCTCTGCCCCATAGGCCGAAACAAACAGGTGTAAGGCGCGTTCGGCCAACGAATCGGTTTGCTGGCTAGCGGCCTGGGCCACGGCAGCGGCGAGATCAATTTCCGGGTCTGGTTGACTCGATTGTGGTTGCCACTGGTGGTACAGGGTCGCCAAGTGGGCAGATTCTTGGTCCGGGTATCGACTGCGCAGGTATTGATAGAGAGTAACCAAGCCCATACCGGAGACAATCCGTTCCACAGAAACCCGTGGGAGTTGCTGGTGATCTTGGACCCAGGTGAGTAGGTCAAATTCTTCCCGGTTACGGGGGGCAAAATCGCAGTGGCCGCCCTCGCTGTTAAAAACTTGATAATGTCCATTGGCTTGGGGAATGAGAAATCCCTGGCCAAGCCCTGTCCCGGCCCCAATCACGGCGATCGCCGCTTTGGGGTCAGGCTCGACATCTTGTAAATAATGGAGATCATCCCCGGTTAAGCCCAAAATGCCATAGCCGATCGCCGCAAAGTCGTTGATTAACTTGACAGTTCGTAGATTGAGCTTGTGGGCCAGGCGATCGCCGCTGAGGTGCCACTTTAAGTTGGTTAACTCGCAAGCATTGTTCACCACTGGCCCCGCAATCCCAAAACAGGCCTGGGTGGGCGGGGAAAGATTAGGCATTACCTGGTGAGCCTGGCGCAGAAACGTTGCCACCATCGGCACGAGATCGGGGTATTGCTGACTGGGAAATTCGGCTTCATACCCTATCGTGACGGGGGAGAGGGGCAGTCCGGCATGATTATCGGCTGCTTGAGCCAACCGCAAAATGGTTTTTGTACCGCCAATATCTCCAGCGAGTAGCGTTCTCATCGTCGATGTCTCCTGATGCCTTGCCTGACTGTTATTCGTCAAAAAACTGGGTCTTCAACCTTGCCCTTGATGGCGACTTTAATGCTGCTAGTTTGACACTCCCCCGCCTAAAGACGGGGGATTCTTGGTTCACAAACCAACCATAAGCTCGCAGGATTGCTCCAACGAACCTAGAGGGTCGATCTCCCCAAGCGTATGGCTTTCCCAGTGCCC
>JBEAQB010000301.1:0-24703 GCA_041164125.1 Cyanobacteriota bacterium | reverse complement strand
TCTCTGCCCTATCTTGTAAATCGCATGCTTCTACTTAGCCTTAGCCTAGCAGTATTATCGTTGCTAATTTGGAGCTTCCTCTTGCTCGCCTGGGGCAACTTTTGGCGCTGCGATCAATTTTTGCAGACAACTGCTGCGTTAACCAGTCCCTATCCAAGGGTAACGGTGATTGTGCCGGCCCGGGATGAAGCCGATGTCCTGGATCGGAGTTTGCCCAGTTTGTTGCAACAGGAATATCCCGGGGAATTGCGAGTTATTCTGATTGATGATCAGAGTCAAGATGGTACAGGGGCCGTCGCTGAGGCGATCGCCGCTCAATTAGGACAAAGCGAGCGATTAGAGGTCATTGCCGGACAACCGTTACCCATAGGCTGGTCAGGCAAATTGTGGGCCGTGGAACAGGGGTGGCGTCGCATCCAACAGAGGGATGTCCCCCCAGATTACGTGCTGCTCACTGATGCGGATATTGCCCACGGCGATCAGACCCTTAAACAATTAGTCCAAAAAGCAGAGAAGGAGGGGTTAGCCCTAACCTCGTTGATGGTGATGTTGCGCTGTGAAAGTTTCTGGGAAAAGTTTTTAATTCCAGCGTTTATTTTCTTTTTCCAAAAACTCTATCCTTTTCCCTGGGTGAATGATCCTGGGCGCAAAATGGCGGCGGCGGCGGGGGGCTGTATTCTCATTCGCTGCCAAGCCTTAACGGCGATCGGCGGCATTGCGGCATTAAAAGAGGCGTTAATCGATGATTGTACATTAGCCCAAAAAGTCAAGGCGTTGGATCTGCCCATTTGGCTGGGATTGAGCCGCAATCATTGGAGTTTGCGCCCCTATAATCACCTTGAAACAATTTGGAATATGGTGGCCCGCACCGCCTATACCCAGTTAAATTACAACCCCCTACTCTTGTTAGGGACTGTTGTGGGTATGAGTTTAGTGTACTTAACAGCGCCGCTGGCAGTTTTTGGGGGGATAATCATTGGCAATGGTTATTTGTGGGGGGTAGGAACGGTCACCTGGGGGTTAATGGCGATCGCCTATAGCCCGACACTCAGGCTGTACGGGCGGTCCTGGGGCTGGGGTCTGGCATTACCCGTGATTGCACTACTGTACAATTTAATGACCTTGGACTCCGCTTGGCGCCATTGGCGTGGCCAGGGAGGCGGGTGGAAAGGTCGTGTCTATCCACAAGTCAGTGACTAGCGTATGTTAGGGGTAAACTTCCACAGAGCCGCCGATGAAACCACAATTTGCCACCGCTGCCATTTGGGAACAAGCAGACTGTTTGATGCAACCCGCCCTGATTCGGACCATTGATCAACTCCGTCAGGCCTTAGAAACACTCCCTTGGCGGAGTCATTATGAAGCAATCCAAGACCCGATTCCTGGCCATCAACTGGTTTTAGAGAACGGCGATCGCCTTTATCGGATTAATCTTTGGGATTTATGTTTTCAAGTGTGTTTTGTGAACTACAGGCCCCGTCCCTTTGTGGATAATTTACCAGATAATTACGAGCCTTTCTGGGTAGAAATTGATCAAACCTTATTTTGCGAAACTACCATTGATTGGACGGCATTGGATCAGAAAGCACAAACCTGTATTCAGAGAATGATTGCCGCTTTGCCGCCAGTTGATCAATCTCCTTGAACTGCTTTCAAGCTGACTGACTGGTGCTATTGAACCATTATCACTTTGCCAAGGAATTGTAACTTGACCGCTTTCACTCGTAAAAGTGAGCTATCATTTGATCCACGTCCCATAGGAATCAAGGGCGTCGTTTTTTGCCTATAATTCGCTCTGATTGTGATTGTCTCCCCTGAAAAACTCTGGCAACAAGCCCTCGCCGAATTAGCCGAACGATTAACTCAACCGGCGTTTGAAACTTGGATTCAAACGGCTGTCTTAATTTCCTTCGACAATAGTATTGCCGTGATTCGGGCGGCAAATCCCTTTATTCTCAATCACCTACAAAAACAATATGTTCCCCTGTTGACCGATGTGTTGAGTGAACTGTGTGGTCAAGGGGTCACAGTTCGCCTGACGCTCGGGGATGAGGCACAACACTGGACAATCTCACAGAGCGTCGAGACGCAGCCGGTGCAGCAGCGGCAGGATTTAGAGGGACGCCAGGGCGGTGTTCAGTCAGGATCGAAAAGAGCAGTAGCGCTTAATGCCAAATATAGTTTTTCGCGCTTTGTGGTGGGCCCGACCAATCGCATTGCCCATGCGGCGTCCCTGGCGGTGGCCGAATCCCCCGGACGGGAATTTAATCCCCTGTTTTTATGTGGTGGTGTGGGCTTGGGCAAAACCCATTTAATGCAGGCGATCGCCCATTATCGACTGGAAATGTACCCCAAAGCGAGGGTATACTACGTTTCCACCGAACGTTTTACAAATGATTTAATCGCAGCCATCCGTCAGGACAATATGGAGGCATTTCGGGATTATTATCGTCAGGCCGATTTCTTGCTGATCGATGATATTCAGTTTATCAAGGGCAAAGAGTATACCCAGGAAGAATTTTTCCATACCTTCAATAGTCTCCACGAAGCGGGAAAACAAGTTGTGGTTGCCTCTGATCGCCCACCGAAGGGGATTCCTGGTTTACAAGACCGCCTTATTTCGCGGTTTTCTATGGGACTAATTGCCGATATTCAAGTGCCTGACTTGGAAACTCGCATGGCTATCCTCCAAAAAAAGGCCGAGTATGAAAACATGCGTTTACCCCGGGAGGTGATTGAGTATATTGCTTCCCATTACACCGCCAATATTCGGGAACTGGAAGGCGCCTTAATTCGGGCGATCGCCTACACGTCCTTGTCGGGGGTTGCCCTGTCGGTTAAAAATATCATGCCAGTCTTAAATCCGCCGCTGGAAAAAGTAGCAGCCTCGCCGGAAATTATTCTGAAGATTGTCGCCCAAGCTTACCAGTTGGAAATTGCAGACTTATTAGGCAATTCTCGCCGCCGTGAGATCAGCCTCGCTCGCCAGGTCGGGATGTATTTAATGCGTCAACACACCAACTTGAGCTTGCCTCGCATCGGTCAAGTGTTTGGCGGCAAGGATCACACTACGGTCATGTATAGTTGCGACAAAATTACCCAACTCCAACAAAAGGAATGGGAGCTTAGCCAAACCCTCAGCGAACTCAGTAATCGTATTAACATTGCCAGTAAACCTGCCCCCTAGGGACGGTTCTTGTTAGATACCGATGGTTTACGGCCAAGAGTCTTCTGGTGCCCCGTCTAATTCAGCTTGCCAGGTTGCTGCTGACAACAAGCTCTCAGGAATCACTGCATCGGGAGGGAACTCTAATAGGGTTTCTGAGGTGCGCAGATAGCCTGAATTGAAAAAGAAAGTCAGTAGTCGTGCCAATGCAATCCAAACAACCTGGTCAAATTCCCAATCTTTGCCCCGGCTTGCCTGGGCGGCGATCGCCTGCAAGGCCCAAAAAAAATTATTTCGCACGACTGATCCCCCTTTTTTAAATTGGGGTAAATCATCCGCTGCAATTACCAATAAGTCATCATCAACTAACCAACATTTCATCGGCATACCCGTTTAAGACGGCCCTAGGGGCGGTGCAAATATCAGTGATAGTGTCTGACTCAATTAAGGTCAGCACGGGATCGGCGGCGATCGTTCCCCGCTTGCTTCGTTAACTTATGATGACATCAGCCAGGGGGAACCTGGCAGTCGCCAGGGAAGACAGTAAACTTAAGGTAAAAATTTTTGCTTCATTAGTGACCAATTTGTTAGGAGAGTTGGAGTTTATGTCAGATCTAAATCGAGGCATTATGAAGTTTGAAGGGGCTGATAAGCCTTTTGCCATCGCCATTACCGCCATTTTTGTTTTGGGGGGGATTAGCGCTTTAATTATCTGGGCATTACGGGTTGCCTACGTGGTTAGTTGAGCCTCAATGACCCAATCCCTTGCCGCTGAGAAACTCCATTTAACCACCAAGCTGGCTTACGGGGCCGGCGATTTTGGGCCGGCGATCGCCGCCAACATCTTGGTATTCTACCTGTTATTTTTTCTAACCGATGTAGCCGGGTTGCCAGCGGGTTTAGCTGGGAGTGTGTTGATGATTGGCAAGATCTTTGACGCCATTAACGATCCGATCATTGGCCTGCTGAGTGATCGCACCCACACCCGTTGGGGACGTCGGTTGCCCTGGATCTTGGCCGGCATTATCCCCTTTGCCATTTTAAACTGGGCGGAGTGGCTCATCCCCCATTTCAGTGATAACCGTCTCATTAATCAGTGGGGCCTGTTTGCCTATTACGTGGCGATCGGCATTGGTTTTAATTTGGTTTACACGATCGTTAATCTTCCCTATACCGCTTTAACACCAGAATTAACGCAAAATTATAATGAACGTACCCGTCTCAATAGCTTTCGCTTCGCTTTTTCCATTGGTGGGAGTATTCTCTCGTTAATACTTTACATTCTGACCACCGTTGCCTTCCCTGATCGCCCCCAACAACAATTTGCCCAACTGGGCTTCATGATTGCCGTGTTGGCATCGGTAGCCTTGACGTGGAGTGTCTTACGATTACAGGAACGGGGGAAAGATCCCCTCTTGTCCCCACGGCAGCGACAACGGTTATCCCCCTTACTGATTACCGGTGGGACAACCTTAATCCTGTTGGCGATCGCCCGGAGTCTAGGATTGTTCAATGGACGGGGCTTTGATTATTTAGTGACCTTCTTGGCCCTACTAGGGTTATTGGTGATCGGCTTTGGTCTCACCCTAGGGGATGTCCAAACAGAAGCACATTTGCGCTCAATCCCTGGGGGGAAAGCCCCCCTCCCGTCTGCCAGCCCTCCATTATTCCAGCAGCTCAAAATTGCCTTTTCCAACCGAGCGTTTCTATTTGTGATTGGTATTTACCTCTGTTCTTGGTTGGCGGTGCAGTTAACGGCGTCAATTTTGGTCTATTTCGTCGTCAGCTGGATGAACCTAAGCGAGCAAGAATCAGGCATGATCGCCTTGACAGTGCAAGGAACAGCCTTGTTAATGTTATTTATCTGGCAGTTTTTAGCCCAACGCTTGGATAAAAAAATCATCTACCTAGCGGGGACATTGATTTGGATGGGGGCCGAAGTGGGACTGTGGTTAGTGCAGCCAGGGCAAATAGCGCTCCTTTACGTTTTGGCTATTTTTGCCGGTGTTGGTGTCTCCGTCGCTTATCTCATCCCCTGGTCAATGATTCCCGATGTTGTGGATTTAGATGAACTAAATACTGGGGAACGCCGGGAAGGGGTCTTTTATGCCTTTATGGTCTTATTGCAGAAAATGGGACTGGCACTGGGTCTATTTCTGGTGGGAATCACCCTAGAAGCCGCAGGCTTTATCCCCCGCATGCCGGGGGAGGCAATTCCCCTACAACCAGCCAGTGCCCTATGGGCGATCCGGTTTGCTGTTGCGCCATTACCCGCCCTGTTCCTCTTGGGAGGGCTGATTTTAGCCCTATCTTATCCAATTACCCGGGAAGTCCACGCCGAGATTAGACGACAGTTACAGGAGCGCTAAGAACATGAAGCCCCTGTTTATCGTGATTGAAGGCATTGATGGGTCTGGCAAAACCACCCAAGCCGATCGCCTGTTGACCTATTTTCAGGGTCAAGGGCAAGCGGCGATCCTAAGCCCGGAACCCACCGATGGCCCCATTGGTAAACTGATTAGGCAATCGTTACAAACCCCCCTATTTCCCTATACCGACCCGCAACAATTTGACGCCCAGATGGGTTATTTGTTTGCTGCTGATCGCCATTACCATCTCTACCATCCCCAAGACGGCGTGTTTGCTCAATTAAAACAACAGCGTCATGTGATTGCGACCCGTTATTTCTTTTCGTCCCTTGCTTACAATTGCCATAACGAAGCCGATTGGGCGTTTGTGAGTCGTTTAAATCAAGAATTTCCTAATCCTGATTTGCTGATTTACTTGGATTTACCCGTGGAAATCGCCCTAACACGCATTGGATCTCGTAACCAGACAGGGCCGCATCAACCCTTGACAGACTGTTATTAAAAGGCAGAAAAATTGACGGCCGTTTATCAAAACTATCAACGTATTTTTGAGCATTATTCTGATCGGTGCTGTTGGCTGGACGCGCGGTTATCTGTAGAGGATATTCATCAGCTAATCATTGGGAAGTTGACTTTCTGCCCTTAAACTAGAATTGATCCCGTTTCCCGACTAGCATGGGTAACTCATGACACCTCCCTCTCCTCAATTTATTCCTGTTATTCTCGCTGGTGGTAAGGGGGAACGGTTTTGGCCCCTCAGCCGTAAGCAACGACCCAAACAGTTTCTATCCCTCGATGGGTCTGGAATTAGTTTATTACAAGCCACCGCTGATCGCCTCTTAGGAATGGCTGGCGGCTGGGAAAACCTATGGGTGATCACGGCGGCGGCGATCGCCACTGGGGTTAGGGAGCAACTACCGGCGTTACCCTCAATCAATTGCTTGGTGGAACCGGAAGGCAAAGATACCGCCCCGGCCGTTGCTTGGGCTAGTTTGACAATCGCCCAGCACTATGGTGAGGATGCCATCATTGGATTTTTCCCGGCCGATCACTGGATCGGGGATCAAGCCGCCTATGAACGGACCCTCTCAGCGGCGATCGCCTTTGCCCAGGAACAGGATGCCATTGTCACCCTCGGCATCACCCCCAACAGCCCTGCCACCGGATACGGCTATATCGAGCAGGGGACATTACAAACCACCATTAACCAGCAGCCAGTCTATCGGGTCAATCGCTTCACCGAGAAACCTGACCGGCAAACAGCCCAAGACTTTTTGGCGAGTCACCGCTTTAGTTGGAATAGCGGCATGTTTATTTTCCGGGTTGGTGTTGTATTGCAGGAATTAGCTAACCATGCGCCCCAATTGTTGAACACCCTGCAACGCTACGGACTAGCGGGTTATGCTCACCTCAACAAGAAAAGTATTGATTACGTGCTGATGGAAAAAACCCAACTTGCCTATGTGCTGCCGGCTAATTTTGGCTGGGACGACCTTGGGGATTGGAATGCCCTGGAGCGACTGTTTCCCGATGCCCCCGAGAATGTCATTCTGGGCAAGCATGTGGGACGAGATACCCGCGGCTGTATTGTTTACGCCGGTAACGATCAAGAGGTGATCGCGACTATTGGCCTACAGGATGTGGTCATTGTGCGCGAAGGTAATGTGACCCTGGTGGTGCATAAAAATTCTACCCAGGATATTAAACAATTGCTCGCGCAACTTCAGGGGGAGGAACAATACCAATCTTTGTTGTGACGCCGTTTTGATCTGGGGAGTGTGGCACAACAAAAGTTCTCCGGCCCAATACTCAAAAAATCAATCCTCTTGCAGAAAAAATCGTTGTAGGTTCCCCTTGGGTGATATGGTATGGGGGGAATTTTAGGGTAATTCTCTGTTCCTCCAGTTTTATCAGTAGCATCCTCGGTATGACTTACCAGCGAGTTTTGTTGAAATTGAGTGGCGAAGCCCTGATGGGAGATCTTGGCTACGGCATTGATCCTGGGGTTGTTGCCACGATCGCCCAAGAGGTGAAAGACGTTATCCAAGCCGGGGTGCAATTAGCCATTGTGGTGGGCGGGGGTAATATTTTTCGGGGGGTGAAAGCTTCGGCGGCCGGCATGGATCGGGCAACGGCGGACTATATTGGCATGATTGCCACGGTGATGAATGCCATGACCCTCCAGGATGCTCTAGAACAAATTGACATTCCCACCAGGGTGTTAACGGCGATCGCCATGCAGGAAGTGGCAGAAACCTACATTCGACGGCGGGCGATTCGGCATTTAGAGAAGGGACGGGTGGTTATTTTTGGGGCCGGTTCTGGTAATCCCTTTTTTACGACTGACACCACCGCAGCCCTGCGGGCCGCTGAAATTGATGCTGAAGTGGTTTTCAAAGCCACTAAAGTTGACGGGGTTTACGACGCCGATCCCAAAGTGAACCCCCAAGCGCGTCGCTTCCAGACCTTGACCTATAGCCATGTACTCGCCGAAGATCTTAAAGTCATGGACAGTACGGCGATCGCCTTGTGCAAAGATAATAATATTCCCATCATGATCTTCGACCTTGGGGTTCCCGGCAACATCATCCGGGCGATCAAAGGCGAAGCCGTCGGCACGTTAGTTGGAGAAAACTGTGAAGTTAGCTGAACTCAAAGACCACATGCAAAAAAGTATTGAAGCGACCCAACGTTCTTTCAATACCATCCGCACTGGTAGGGCCAATGCCTCTTTATTGGACCGGATTACGGTGGATTATTATGGCGCGGAAACCCCCCTCAAATCCCTGGCGACCGTTGGCACGCCCGATGCCAGCACCATTGTCATTCAACCCTTTGACATGGGCAGTATTGCGAATATTGAAAAGGCCATTTCCCTATCGGATGTGGGATTAACCCCTAACAATGATGGCAAAGTGATTCGTTTAAATATTCCCCCCCTCACTGCTGAACGTCGTAAAGAACTCGTCAAAATAGCCGGAAAATTGGCAGAAGAAGGCAAAGTGGCGATCCGGAATATTCGTCGCGATGCTGTGGACGAAGTGCGTAAACAGGAAAAAAATTCTGACATTTCTGAAGATGAAGCCCGGGATTTACAAGAGGAAATCCAAAAGCTGACTGATCAGTCGACTAAACGCATTGATGAGCTTCTGGCTGCCAAGGAAAAGGATATCACCACGGTCTAGAATGGCAGGGCTTTAACCCTGGGGATTTTCTTTCCCCCGTTGCCCCTGACCGCCAACTTGGCTCACCCCCTTGTGAAAACAATGACGACCCCCAATTTTGGTTACCTTGTCTTTTTGATTACCTCGATGGCCACCTATGGGATTTTTGCCCTAGGGCTAAATCTACAATGGGGCTTTGCCGGCTTAATTAACTTTGGTCACGTTGCCTTTATGACCTTGGGTGCTTATGCCACGGCGTTATTAACGCTCCAGGGGGTGCCGCTTCCCCTGGCTGTCGGGGTGGGGATGGGGCTATCGATGGCATTGGGGTTATTAATTGGCCTCTCTACCCTGCGACTGCAGGAAGATTATTTGGCGATCGTCACCATCGGTGTGGCGGAATTAATTCGACTGGTGGCGTTGAACGAAGAATGGTTAACCAAAGGATCATTTGGCGTGCAAAGCTTTCCGCTACCCTTGGATTTTAATCCAACCCTATTCAGTAAACTCTGCTTTGTGCTCTGGCTGACTGCCCTTGCTATTTATGCAGAAGGGACATTAATGAAAAGTTTACTAAGGCAGTGGAGGGCCGGCAAAAAAATTCAAGGGAAAAGTTTCCAGCCCCGTAAACCTTGGGTGCTAGTGGTTTGGGGGGTGATTGCCACGGGGCTGATTCTGACGGCCTATTTTCCCGGTGTCGTTTCCCTGTGGAATTATTCCTTTAAAGCGGGATTAATGTTGCTTAGTTTGACGTGTTTAGCCGTCACCTACGGAGCGCTAGAGTTTTGGCTTCATTCCCCTTGGGGGCGGATTTTAAAAGCGATTCGAGAAGATGAAGAAATTCCTCGGGCTTTAGGCAAAAATGTGTTTTGGTATAAATTACAAGCCTTTATGGTGGGTGGGGCGATCGCCGGTCTGGCAGGGGCTTTTTTTGCCTGGCAACTGACAACAATTTATCCTAGTAATTTCGAGCCGTTGTTAACGTTTAATGCCTGGATTATTGTGGTGCTCGGTGGGGCCGGTAGTAATGCGGGCACCCTGTTAGGGGCGATTATTTTTTGGACCTACGATTCCCTCACCCGTTTTGGGCTGCCCCACATCGGTCTATTAGACCATAGCCAAGCTGGTGCATTACGGGTCATGGTTATTGGCCTAATTTTGATGGTCTTGATGGTCTGGCGACCCCAGGGGTTATTGGGGAAAAAAGAGGAATTAACGTTGGGGCGTTAGGGGGAATAATCTTCTGGCAGTCAACCAGGGGAAGGCCACAATTAAGCCTGATTTAACCGTTGGCTCTCCAAGCGTTGAATTTCTTGGCGAGCCTTCATCCATTCCTGTTGGTAATAGTGAAAATCCCTGGCATGGTCTCGGGGGGCTAGGTGTTGTAGTTGTTGCAAACAATATTGGCCATACTTTTCCCATGCCACTTTTTCCATCACGGCGATCGCCTCTGGGATACAGAGATTAGGCCGAAACAAATCCTCGGCGGTGGTCTCCGTCAGTTGCAAAAGGGCTTGAATGGACTCAACCTCGAGTCCTTGTTCTAGGTATTGATTTTGGACTAAATCTAAAAGCTGATTCTCCGGATCAGAGAGGATCTGGTATTGGCTAATAACCGCATCAATCGTCTGCCACAGTCGGCGATGGTGGGCAAATCCAAACAGTAAATCTTGCTCAATCAAAGTTTGATGGATTTGGGCACGATATTCAGGGCAATGGAGATAAATCCTGAGTAATAAAGCCTCAGCTTTTTCTAATAAACTACTTTCGGGATTTTTGAGTTTGAATTTTTTGTGAGTCTTGTCACTGGCTTGGTGATTATCTAGTGCCAACTGATGCACTAAGTTGTCGACTTGCAGACCCATTAACCGCGAATCCCCCTGACTAAGAATTTCGGCGCAAGTTTGCAAATAGTAAATGCGCTTATTTTGATCGGTTAGACGTTTTAATAAGGTCACCATGCCTCGGGCAATCTGTTCAAAATCCGCTGCCGTGTTGAGGTTTTTGCCTTTTAGTAATTGTTGAATTTGCCAGTCAAACCATAAGGGTGCTGTGGCAATTAACTGATGATAAATTTTGACGCCCTCTGTCCCCACATTGATAAACTCATCGGCGTCTTTGCCTGCGGGTAAAGTTAAAATCCGTAAATTTATTTGACCACTATCCACTAAGGGCTCAATTGCTTGAATGGCCCGTTGCGTCGCCTTAACCCCCGCTTTGTCAGCATCAAAGTTAAAAATAATGTTTTTCGACTCACTAAAGCGCAGCAAGCTTTGCACCTGCTCCCGACTGAGGGCCGTTCCCAAGGCGGCGACAGTTTGTTGTATGCCAACTTGATGCAAGGCAATGACATCAAAATACCCTTCCACTAAAATTGCCTGGTCTGTTTTTTGAATCGCCGTCTTCGCCTGATCCAATCCAAATAGGGTTTTGCCTTTGTGGAATAACGGTGTGTCCGGTGAGTTAAGATATTTCGGCTCATCATTCCCCAATGTCCGGCTGCCAAAGGCGATCGCCCGACCGAGTTCATCTCGAATTGGAATCATTAAGCGATGGCGAAACTGATCGTAGTGACCACTACCCGTTTGCCGAGCTTTGATTAAACCGGCTTGCGCCACCGCCGCCAACGGATAATGTTTTTGCTCAATGAGATAACGATAGAGGGTTTCCCATCCGTCGGGAGCGTAGCCAAGTTGAAACTGCTCAATGGTTGCGCGAGATAATTGCCGTTTCTGGGTTAAATACTCAAGGGCCACCTTGCCTTGAGGGTGAAAGAGGGCATGGTGATAAAACCCCGCTGCCACGGCCATGATCTCGTAAAGTTGTTCCCGTAATGATAATTGCTGTTGCAATTCTTTGCGGTGTTCGGGTTCAAGGGTTTGAATGGGGACTTGATAACGACGGGCTAAATCCAAGACCACATCATAAAAAGACTGCTTACCCAATTCCATCAAAAACTTAAAGGCATTACCCCCTGCTTGGCAACCAAAGCAATAATACATCTGCTTAGAGGGACTAACGCTAAAACTGGGGGATTTTTCGTCGTGGAATGGGCATAGCCCCAAGTAATCCTTGCCCCGTTTTTTCAGCACCACATAATCGCCGATGACTTCAACAATATCGACTCGTTGTTTGACGTCTTGGATGGTGTCGGGATGTAAACGGGGAAAATTCATCGATACACTGACGGGAGTTTGACAGCCTGTCTTTTGACCGTCTTTCCCTATTTCATTAGGATTAAGGCACTAACTTATTTCAACTTTGTGGTATTCATGGAAAGTCCCATTCAACCCCCTGCCGCCGATCCGTTAGCGTGTGGTGCCGTAGACCCCTCTCGTAAATGGTATCAGGCCAAGTTGTTTTCCTTTGGCATCACCCCCACAGGCTATATTGCCGTAGGCATTGCCCCCATGGGGGTAGTGGCGATCGGCATTGTCCCCATGGGCGTGGTTTCTATTGGGACAGTGGCGATGGGGGTTATCTCTGCTGGCTTTGTCTCCATGGGCATCGCGGCGTTTGGGGATGTCAGCATGTCGACTTTGGGGGGGCATAAGGGGGGCAACGCTCACCATAGCGTCCCGACTGAAACGATGCCAGTTACCGGGGAGACTGGGATGGATCAATCCATGCCCAAGACGGATCATAGTCATCACTAACCCTTGCCCCCAAGGATTACCGTTCAGATGAACCGTCCTCGGTTCTCTTCTGCCCCAGGAGGCAACACCATTCCCCTCGTTGCCAGTCCGCGATGACTGTCCATCCTGTTTGGTTGAGCACAGCGGCGATCACCTCGGCCTGTTCGATCAAGATACCACTTAAAACTGCCCATCCCTGAGCTTTAACCAGGGGGGTAAATTGAGGTAACAGATTCACAATGACTTCGGCCAAAATATTACAAACGACACCATCGACAGGTTCTCGTAGCTGTTGTTGTAACTCAGGAATGCTGCCTTCCTGGATGGCATATTGTTCAGGGCGAATTTGATTCAAATGGCGATTGCGCTGGGCAGACGCCACGGCCAGGGGATCATTATCGATGCCATAAACTGTCTGGGCCCCCAATAAAATAGCGCCAATGCCCAAAATTCCTGAGCCGCAGCCAATATCGGCCAAGACTAAATCCCTTTGCTTGGGGATTTGCCTGGCTAGGGCTTCCAAGCAGAGTTGAGTGGTGGGATGGGTGCCGGTGCCAAACGCCACACCGGGATCTAGGCGCAGGGGTAGAGATTGTTGCCCCTCCTTGCCTGGGTTGGTTGTAGTCTCTGATGGTGGCTCAAGCCAGGCAGGGTAAATAATCAGGCGATCGCCAATCGGCGTTGGTTGCCACTGTTGCTTCCAGCCATTCGACCAGTCCGCTGCGGGAATCAACTGCCACTGAAAATGGGGCTGTGGAAGCTTTAGGGTGCGGGCGTCTTGTTCAAACCCAAGGGCTAAGGCCGCAAAATCTAAAACCTCGTCTATGACATGGGGGAGATAGGCGCGGATTCGTAAGGCCTGGGAATGTTTCTCACTCACCATGCCTGAACAGCCAAACGCGTCTAGCCGCCAAAACACTGTCTCCTCCAACGAAGGATGACATAAGAGTGTCAGTTCCCACCAATTTGTTGCCACAGCCATTGATCCCTCAAGCAAGGGTTAATAAAGAACGGAAAAGCCACACCTCCCTGCTAAAAGCGAGGCAGGGTGACTCTCGCTCGTATCAGTTAAAACTTAACGGTGTAAGCATCGCGAATCCCAGCCACCTTCGTGATTTCCGACAACAAACCATCGGGTAAGGGATCATCTAGACTTAACGCCATAACGGCGTCCCCTCGAACAATTTTGCGCCCCACTTGCATACTGGCGATGTTGACATTAAAGCTGCCCAACAAAGAGCCAATTTTGCCGATAATACCGGGCATATCTCGGTGGAGGGTAAATAACATGTAATTGTTGGGGGGAACATTGATGGGAAATTCATCCACATCGGTAATGCGAATTTCGCCGTTACTGAGGAGCGCTCCGGTGGCAGAATGTTCCCCCATGGTGCCGGTGGCTTTGAGATGTAGGGAGCCGGAATAATCCCGCACCGATGCATCCCTGGTCTCAATCACCCGAATGCCCCGTTCCTTGGCCTCGATCGCCGCATTCACATAATTAACCCGTTCCCGTAACGCTTGGGAGAGGAGTCCTTTGATCGCAGCAACAACGAGGGGTTGACTATTGGTGTTTTCCGCTAAATCCCCCTGTAGGCAGACCGTTAGGCGATCGATCCGTCCCCCCGCTAATTGACCGACTAATGTTCCTAGCGTCTCCGCCAGCTTGAGGTAGGGACGGAGTTTTTCCATAACATCAGGGGTAAGCCCCGGAATATTAACCGCCGACCGGGCCGGTAGACCCAGTAACACATCTCGAATTTGTTCTGCGACATCCAGGGCAACATTCACTTGGGCCTCCTCGGTAGAGGCACCAAGGTGGGGGGTCAGAATAATGTTGCTAAACTCCCGTAGGCGCGATTCCCCCAAGGGTTCCTGAGCGAATACATCTAACGCTGCACCACCAATCTGCTCTGTATCAATCGCCGTCACTAGGGCCGCTTCGTCAATAATGCCGCCCCGGGAACAGTTAATAATACGGGTTGTGGGCTTCATCTTAGCCAGGGTTTCCCCATTGATTAAATTAGCCGTTTCGGGGGTTTTAGGAATATGGAGGGTAATAAAATCCGATTCCGTAAATAGCAAATCTAAATCCACCAACGTACACCCCAATTGATCGGCCCGCTCTTGGGAAATAAACGGATCGTAGGCTAATAATTTCATGCCCATGGATTTCGCCACAGTTGCCACATGGGAGCCAATTTTTCCTAGGCCCACCACCCCTAGGGTCTTTTTGTAAACCTCGGTGCCGATGAATTTTTTCCGTTCCCACTTACCCTGCTTCACTGATTTATTGGCATCGGGAATGTGACGGGCCAGGGCCATCATCATCGCCAAGGCATGTTCCGCGGCTGCAATGGTATTGCCTTCGGGAGAATTAACCACCACGATTCCCTGGCGGGTTGCGGCGGCAACGTCGATATTGTCAACCCCGACACCGGCCCTGCCAATAATTTTTAGATTAGTACCCGCTTGGATAATCCCCTCTGTTATCTTGGTGGCAGAACGCAGCATGACGGCATCGTAGTCGGGGATGATCTGTATAATCTCTGCTTCTGACAGCCCGGTTTTAACGTCCACTTGGGCAACTTGTTTGAGAATATCAATGCCGACTTGGTCAACGGAGTCAGAGACTAAAACTTTAGACATAGTAAATGATCGAGAAATTGATAACGTCGCTAGGGCAAGGGCAAGTTGGCGGTGGCGATTGAGCCAATCATGAACCATGATCAATCCAACGGTTACCGTTATCAGTGATAGCGTTAACCCAATGCCAAGCGCCGTGACCCATTTTAACGGCTAGCGGCGAAACGATTGTCAATCTTTCAGAGAGATTTTAGAATGTGCCCAAAATCAGCTAGAAACCCTCTTGATCTAGTTGCATATCCAATTGAGCCGCTAACACCTCTGATACAACCGACTCTAGATCAGATGGCAGAAAGTATTGACACGGGTCAGGAAAATAGCGATCGCCCTCCAGGGGAATTAGCCTTAGTTGACGACTATCCTGCCATAAATCAATTAAGGTTTGTCCTTGATCATTAACACTGAGTTGTAAGTAGTCAAAACTATTGACATTCAAATACAGGGACTGATTCGTCACAATCGTTGCTTGGGTGACATCGCTAAAAACCTCTAAGATCCATCCTTGCCCCGATCCTTGACATTGCCCATCCCAGCGACAAGAGTAATTAACCTGTCCTAAATCTCCAAGAACCCGTTTGATATCATCTTTATTGACTAAAATTCCCTGTTCAATAATACAGGGGGCGGGGACCTGAGAGGGGCTAAATTCAGAATTCATGGCGGTGAGCGAGTAAGATAAAGACTTAATTCGTTGGCGTAGGAACGATATCAATAAGGAGAGAATTCGGATTAAGCGACTAATTCAAAAGACTTAAACGACTGGACAGGGATGAGGCGATTTGGAGAGCGGGTGTTAAAGAATTCCTGCGGTTACTTAACTGACTTCCGTCTTATTGGAATCTTAGCCCAAGAATTGATCACGAAACTTTAAGTTTTTACTGAGCGTTAACTTTTTTGGTGGTTTGGCCCATGACTAACAATCGTCCCCCCGATGAGCGACTTGGCCGCGGCGGTGCCAAGGTCACAGTCCCTATCTTTTCTGGCTTGAACAAGATGGCGGGAGGTATTGGGGGGGCGATTTTATTTTATTCCGTTTTACCTTGGCCTTCGACTTGGGCTGTCCACTTTGACCGGATTGCTCGCTGGGCCCCGTTGGTGGGGTTATTGTTGGCGAGCTTGTTATCGACGCTGGGTCTAGGGCTACAGGTGTTAGGGATGAACCAACAGTTACAAGCCGGCTTCCTCGTATTGGCTTGGATCGGCTTAACCGGTGGATTACATCTGGATGGCGTGGCGGATAGCGCCGATGGCTTAGCTGTGACGGACCCCGAAAAACGATTGGCGGTGATGAGAGACAGTCATACCGGGGCCTTTGGCGTGATGGCGATCGCCGCTGTCATCCTGCTCAAAACCTTGGCACTGATCAGTTATGGGCTAACAGCACCATGCCGCAGTTGGGCCTTAATCATGGCGTTGGGGTGGGGGCGTTGGGGTCAATTAGGGGCGATCGCCTTTTATCCCTATCTACGGGCAACTGGCAAAGGGGCCATACACCACAAGAGTCTACAACTGCCCCAAGACTTTCTCTGGGGGACGCTGATCGTAATGGTGGCGAGTGGGCTTGGTTTCCCCCTCGGTATTGACTGGCCCCACCTTGTAGTCGGCATGCTGGGGGCAGCGGCGATCGCCACCGGGGTAGCCTATTGGTTTGCGCGACAGTTTGGTGGCCATACGGGGGATACCTACGGTGCAGTAGTGGAATGGAGCGAGGCTCTCATTTTAGCCAGTTTAACCCTATGGTAGGTCTCTAGCGTTGGCGCCACCAGGTTCCTATCCCTAGCCCTACTCCGATCAATGGCACCACGAACCAAGTCAACCACCCCAACAAACTCGCCTGCAGGGTTGTTAAATTAATACGGCGATCAGTGGGATCTTTGACACGGAGGGTTAACGGTTGATCCGTTTTTTCCGCTAGCCACTGGACGCTATTCAAAAATAAGTCACCGTTGACCGCTTCGTTAAACCAGGCATTGGTGGCAAAAATCGCACTCCCAAAAACGACTAACTTGGCCGGCTCGCTGCTGGGGGAAGGGGAGACAGTCGGGCTCGGTTCTGGACTTGGGGTAGGGGAAGCACTCGGGCTTGGGGTGCCTTGACCCGTTGGACTCGGAGCAGGGGGGGCATCCTGCCGTTCTAGGGCAACAGCAATATCAAAGGGGCCAACTAAATCTGTTGCGGGATTGGGTTGCAATTCCTCCGTTAAGGTCTGGGTGGCAAACATCAACTCAGTGGCTTCGATCAGGGTGGTGGCGCTAATGTTGGGTTTTTCTGCGGTCGCCACGGGTCGCACAAAGGGAAAAATGGCGATCGCCCCCTGTAGCTTTTCGGTGATGGGATGGTTGCCGTATTGGTTCAGAATTGGAATAGTGGGATCAAGGCCAAAGGGACTGCCGGCCCCGGATAGGTCAATCACCAGGCGGGGGTCAAAGCGGACGCCCCAGGGGTCTAAAAACCCTTGTAGTCCGGTATCGACACTGGGGGAAACCATCACCAAGACATTACCGCCTTGCTCGGAGTAGGCTTGCAGCGCTTGCACCTCCGGTGGCAACAATGCCCGTTCTGGCCCTGCAATAATGACCGTATCCGCATCATCAGGGATACCGCCATCGGTGACCAAGTTAAGGGGGGTCACCCCAAACCCCTTATTTTCTAGGGCCGTAATCGCTTCGGATAAGCCAACCTTATCGTTATTTAATGGCAGTTCACCGTGCCCTTGGATGAAGTAAAGTTGCAGGACTTCGTCCCGTTTTATTTTTTCAATGGCATTGGTTAACTGAATCTCTGACAGAGGAACCCGTTGACCAAAACTGATTAAACTTTGAACAAGCTGCTTTTTATCCCCATATTCTAAGTAAACGTCACCTTGGTTCTGGACATTGAAATCCTGAACTAACTTCGGATTGCGGTCGGGATTGACAAATTCAAACCTAAACTGATCACTAAATTGCTGATAGTTTGCCAATAACTTTTTGTCCTGTTCACTGGGGGTGTCGTCAAATACCCAGACTTTCAGGGGATCTTGTAAATTACTGACCAAGTTTTGGCTCTGGTCGGCCAGGGTAAAGCGTTGATTGTCGGTCAGGTCAACATTAATGGGATAACGAAACGCCAAATAGTTGACCACTGTTAAAATAATCAGGATCGCCGCCGTTGAGACGAGGACATTAACACCGGATTGGGTCGATCGCCGTCCCCAAAATCCTGTCCTTTGTTGCAATAACCAAAGTAGCCATATCCCCCCCATGATGACGCCAGCGGCTAGCAATCCCAGGGATAAACCGCTAGTCGTCTCTGTGAGCCCAAGGACAATTCCCCCCGCGACCCCCAAGGCGATCGCCGGTAGATACAGGTACTTACCATAGGTTTGAAACAGGGACGTAAACTTCATCGAGGGATTGCGGGTCAAATCTTCAGTATCGTATCTTACTCTTCAACTGCTGCTGTTGGGTTAAGCGTCACCCGTTGTAGATAGCGTCCACTTTTGGGGGGTAACGGTAAATTGCGTCCTTGATGAAAATCCTGTTGCACCTTCAACGTTAAGCGGGGGGAAACCTGTCGCACAATTTCCGTCAACAGGCGATCGCCAGTGGATCGAATTAACGGCAGGGGAAGCTTGTAGAGATAGCGCGGGAACTGGACGGCCACCTGCATGGTTAATGTCCATTCCACTTGGGTAATAGCCGGGGGGAGGACACCCCCTTTTTGGGCAAATTGCTTTAGGGTTTGGGGGGGCAACGTATCAGCGCCAACTTCCGTTAAGGTCATCCGGGCGTGGTAGTCCACCTCATAGCCGATCGCCGTCGTATCAGGCAAGGGAACTGTATGCATCGTGTAACTGTCCTCGTCAGGGGGATCTAAGACCACGGCAATTTTGGGTTCCACCTCATACCCCAGAGCGCCGAATCGGCCAATGGTTAACACGTAACCCTGATGCCCCAGCGGTTCAACTTGCATCGGTTGAGCGCAACGACAAAACCAGCCTTGATGGTCTTGCAGATACGCATCCACTTCGGTTTTGGCGGCAAACATATCCATGCGCCCCTGAAACTGGGTCTGAAATTGCACCGGTACAATCAGGTCAATGGTCGTCTCTGTTGAGCGGGGCTTGGCATTATTCGTCAAGGGGAACTGAGACTGCATAAGGGTTGCCTGTGGTTAAGTGTAGCCTGTCTCTCTGTCGGGTTGTTACCTGGGTGGTAGTGATTGCTCATCATTCGCCCCGGATTGCACCGACATTAGTTACAAAAGTTCATACAATAACAGACATAATATCTGAATAGCATTGTCAAAACAGAACAAACGAGGAGGTCACGATGAAAGTTTTGGTTGTCGGCGCCACGGGAGAAACCGGAAAACGGGTCGTGCAAACCTTGGTCGACCGCCAGATTGCCGTTAGAGCCTTGGTGCGGGATTATGATCGGGCGACTGCCGCTTTACCCCTAGAAACTGAAATTATGGTGGGGGATTTATTACAACCCGATTCCCTCAAGGCGGCGATCGCCAATTGTAATGTGGTGATTAATGCGGCGGGGGCACGACCAAGTCTTGACCTAGCGGGGCCGTTTAAAGTGGATTACCTGGGAACCCGTAACCTTATTGATGTCGCTAAGACCAGTCAGATTGAGCAGTTGGTGCTAGTGTCTTCCCTCTGCGTGTCCAACTTATTGCATCCCCTTAACCTTTTTGGCTTAATCCTGGTGTGGAAACAATGGGGCGAAAATTACCTCCGCCAAAGCGGCATTCCCTACACCATCGTGCGGCCAGGGGGACTGAAAAATGACAATAATACCGAGGCGATTATCATGTCGGGCGCCGATACCCTCTTTGAAGGCAGCATCCCCCGCCAAAAAGTCGCGGAGGTCTGTGTCGAATCTTTATTTTCCCCGGATGCTAAAAATAAGGTTGTGGAAATTGTCACCAAGCCTGACGTGACGCCCCAGTCCTGCGAGCAACTATTCGCCCAAGTTTAGTGCAAGATTCGGCCAAAAAATTAAGTTCGATGACGGCTAGCAAACCGCTGAAAAATCTCCAGTAGAATCAGGATGGGAGTAATCCTCTTATTGTCGCTGTCGTTTTGCTGTAACCGCCGCTGCCCATGACTGCTGATCCCCCTAAACTTTGGCTCTATGACACCACCCTCAGAGATGGAGCACAACGGGAGGGCATTTCCCTTTCGTTAGCGGATAAGTTACTGATTGCCCGTCGGCTAGACCAGTTAGGGATTCCCTTTATTGAAGGGGGGTGGCCAGGGGCAAATCCCAAGGATGTCCAATTTTTTTGGCAGCTTCAAGAAGACCCCCTCAGTCAAGCGGAAATTGTCGCCTTCTGTTCTACCCGTCGTCCCCATAAGGCAGTGGAGGAAGATCGCCTATTGCAGGCCATTTTGTCGGCGGGAACCCGCTGGGTAACCATTTTTGGTAAATCCTGGGATCTTCATGTACAGGAGGGGTTACAAACCAGCTTGGGAGAAAACTTAGCCATGATCAGCGAGACCATCGGCTACTTAGGGAGTCAGGGGCGACGGGTTATTTATGACGCTGAGCACTGGTTTGATGGCTATCGCGCTAACCCTGATTATGCGTTGGCGACGTTGGCAGCGGCCCAGGCGGCAGGGGCCGAATGGCTGGTCCTCTGTGATACCAATGGGGGCACCTTACCCACGGAAATTGCCCAGGTAACACAAACTGTCAAGCAGGCGTTGGGCTTAGAGGGGAGTGGTGCTAATCAACCCCAACTCGGGATCCATGCCCATAATGACAGTGGCACAGCAGTGGCGAACTCCCTGTTAGCGGTCCAGGGGGGGGCAACCATGGTGCAGGGAACGATGAATGGCTATGGCGAACGGTGCGGCAATGCCAATCTATGTACATTAATTCCCAATCTGCAATTGAAGCTCGGTTATGACTGTCTTACTCAGGAAAAATTAGCACACCTGACTCTCACTAGTCGGTTAATTAGTGAAATTGTTAACCTTGCCCCGGACGATCATGCCCCCTATGTAGGACGATCAGCATTTGCCCATAAGGGCGGCATCCATGTGTCGGCGGTGCAAAAAAATCCCTTTACCTATGAGCACATTGAACCGACGGCGATCGGTAATGAACGGCGCATTGTGGTGTCGGAACAGGCTGGGCTGAGTAATGTGTTATCCAAGGCCGAGTTATTTGGCATTCCCCTCGATCGCCATCATCCTGCCTGCCGCGATATTTTAGAAAGTCTGAAAAATTTAGAAAAAGAGGGCTATCAGTTTGAAGCCGCTGAAGCGAGTTTTGAGTTATTAATGCGGGAGGCAATGGGCGATCGCCAGCCGTTATTCTCTGTGCAAGGGTTTCAAGTGCATTGTGATTTGTTGGCCCATGCAGAAGCGCCGGCCTGTCACGATGCATTAGCGACGGTCAAAGTCAGTGTGAATGGACAAAATATTTTGGAAGTCGCGGAAGGGAATGGACCAGTCTCAGCCTTGGATCAGGCGCTACGCAAAGCATTAACACGGTTTTATCCTCAAATTGCTGATTTTCAGCTGACGGACTATAAAGTGCGCATTTTAGACGGCGGTGCGGGAACGTCTGCCAAAACCCGTGTTTTAGTCGAGTTTAGTTATGGCGATCGTGCTGAGCTACGCTACGCGGCCCGCCGGTGGACAACGGTGGGGGTATCGGGCAACATTTTGGAGGCGTCCTATCAAGCAGTGGTGGAGGGAATTGAATATGGTTTACGGTTGTTAACCTGTGGTTTGACCACCCCTAGCACCACGATCCCGTAGACTTTAGCCTCCAGCGGCAAAGGCTAAGCCTTCGATGGCAAAACCGAGACCAGGGTTGCCCAAGATAGCAGACGATTCTTCTGGGCCAGCAAAGAGGTAGGTACCTGGCATGTTTCGGTTTTGGAAACGACTGAAGTCGGTGATCCCCCCCCCAACCCCAGCCCCATAGGCATAGAAGGCTAGTCCTTCTTCGACAAAATTGGGATAATTTTCACGGATACTAACTGCTTCCTCTGTCCCTGCAAAGAGGTATGTTCCTTCACGGCCCGGAGTTGTATTTTGGAAACGATAGAAGGGTTGTAACCGGGGATCAGTTTGGGCAGTTGCGACCTGGAAGGCAATGCCTTCTTCAACGAAATTAGTATAGTTCTCACGGATACTCACCGCTTCTTCTGCGCCAGCGAAGAGATAGGTTCCCGGGCGATCACGATTTTGAAAGCGATACATACTGCCTGTCAATTGATCGCGAAGCGGTGAACTGCCGCTGCTGGGAGGCGTCACTACCGAACCATCACTAAAGACATTTAACGGTTTCGCTAGCTGGGAGTTCCTTAAACTTTGGACACCAATAAAGCTGGAAATTGTGGGACTATCAGTGGTAGTGGCAGTCAGTATTTCTCGTACTTGTCCATCAGTAAGATTGGGATTTGCATCTAACATTAAAGCCACAATTCCCGCCACATGAGGTGTTGCCATAGAGGTTCCATCCCAAGCTACGTAGCTCCCCCCCGGCAGTGCTGAATAAATACTGACGCCAGGATTGGTCACATAAACTAAGGAGGAGTCTGAGCCAGCGCGGTTAGAAAAGTCGGCAAGATTATTTGTACTACTTACGGCGCCAATTGCAATCCCACTATCCGTAGCATAACGGGCAGGAAACCCCGGTTGCTGTTCACTTTCATTCCCTGCTGCCATGACGACAATGACGCCGTTTTCACTGGCATAATTAATCGCTGTTTGTAAGGCTTGGTTACCAAAGCTTCCCCCCAAACTCATATTGATGACATTAGCACCATTCTCAACGGCATAGTAAATCCCCCGCGCAACGCCTTCGTAACTACCAGAGCCATCATCTCCTAAGACTTTAACCGGCATAATTTGAGCATTATAGGCAATCCCTGTAACACCCGTATCGTTATTTAAGCCTGCGATTGTCCCTGCAACATGGGTACCATGCCCCTGGACATCGAGCGTGTTATTCCTGTTGGTAACAAAATTCCAGCCAAAAACGTCATCGACGTAGCCGTTGTTATCATTATCGATACCATCTCCTGGTGTTTCATCCGAATTACGCCAAATATTACTGGACAAGTCAGGGTGGTCGCGATCAACGCCTGTATCCAGTACTGCAACCACAATCTCCTGCCCTGTATAGCCCTGTGCCCACACTTCCGGCGCATTGACCATATTGATATTCCAATCATTGGCCCCGCCAAAAGTAGACACATCCGGGAAGGGGCTTTGATTGATTGCTCGGGCCACTGCGGCAGCCGCATCCGCAAAACCATAACCGATGGTTGGACTGAAGGGATTGGGCTGGTTGGGGTTCTGAGGCGGCGGCTGGGTCAAGTCCCCTGTGACGGTTAAATTATAGTTACTACTTCCTGACCAAGGGTAAACATGAAGGTAATAAATCCCTGCGTTTAACTGTGAGGTAATGCTTTCATTGTTGCTACCGCCATTAACAGAGCTGGTGATTTCGTTTCCATTACCATCAAGGAGTTTTAGGTCAATATCACTTGATAAGCCGGTTAAGTTAATGGTGATTTCACCGCTACTGGTCAGATCTAGGCGATAGTAGTCATCCTGATCAAAGGAACCGACAGCATCACTACGACTATCGTTCAGGGCAATAGGAGCAGCATTGGCAATGTTATTGCCGGCATTGTCGGGCGGCGTTACGTTTTCCGGTTGCGCCGAGACCGCCAGGGTATATTCCGTATCGCCAACGTAAGGATAAATGTTGATGTAATACGTCCCTGAGTCCAAAGAACGTTCTAAGGTCTCGCTTTGGCTACTCGATAAGGTGGATGAGTCGATAAAATTGCCGTTACTATCCAAAAGTTCGACATCAGCATCACTCGTGAGTCCGGTTAAATTCAGCTCAAATAAACTGGGGTCATCGAGGGTAAAACGGTAGTAATCATTACTGTCGGCATAACCTACCGCATCATTAAAAAATCTCGTAGATGCTCCTACCGTAATGACTCTGGCATTAGCCAGATTATTACCGGCATCATCTGTTACCGTCGCATTGGCTAAAACACGAAGGCTATAACTGATATCTTCAAAAGAGTAAGGGTAGACGCGAATATAGTAAGTGCCGGTGCTCAGTTGAGAGGTGATGGTTTCACTATTGGAGCCAGCATTCTCAGAGAAATCAATCAGGTTTTGAGCATTGTCATAAAGCTCAACGTCGGCATCGCTAGACAAATCAGCTAGTTCAATTTCGACATCCGTTGTAGCAGATAGGGTGAAAAACCAGTAGTCATTTAAATCAAAAGAATACCCGACCGAGTCATATACAGGAGAATTGAACGGTATGAAGGTTGCTTGACTAAACGTATTTCCAGACATACACCTGGTTCCTTAAGTTTAACTAATGGGGAGTTGGAGCGGCAGTAAGCTTGGGAAGTGACGATACGATTGTAAGGCAATGAAGCGCTAGTTGCGTTCAGTGTGATGACGACCAAAGTTACTTCTTTTTTAGCATACAATGATTTGTGCTAATACAATGCCCAGCTATGTCCTTACCAGCAATTCTCATTATGGCTAATGCTTGTGCAAGGGAGGCAAAAGCCAGTATGGTAAAAGGGTCTGGAGAGTAAAACAAGTCAGGAAGATTGAAACAGTCAGGATTGTTCGATGAAATAGTGACTTATTTTCGTCAGGTACTGTCATCGTTACCGGACAGACGCACGGGCAAAAATAAGAAGTACCGTATGGAGGATGCAGGTTTA
>JBEAQB010000300.1:0-5788 GCA_041164125.1 Cyanobacteriota bacterium | reverse complement strand
GAAGACCGGGACGTGAATGCCGCCAAGAATATCCTGCAACGTGGATTAGCTACCCAGGGGCACTGGGAAAGCCATACGCTTGGGGAGAGCGACCCTCTAGGTTCGTTGGAGCAATCCTGCGAGCTTATGGTTGGTCTATGAACCAAGAATCCCCCGTCTTTAGGCGGGGGAGTGTCAAAGACAATCAAGGGTTATTAACGGCAACAATTAGGACAAGGGTAGAACCTAGCCCTCTTTGAACTTGCCGGGGTCTTCCACATCCGTGCGGGTCCAATCACAGGTGAAACCCTTGGTATCGGGGACAAACTGGTTCCAGGGCACGGGATCAATGGGGCCATCGGTAGACCAAACAATGTTGAATAGGCCTTCATCGTTCACTTCCCCAATCCGGACAGTTTTGGAAATGTGATGATTGGGCATCATTTTGACGGGGCCTTCAGGGGCATCAAACTCCTGACCGATCGCCGCTGCCCGAACTTTTTCGAGATCATCCGCCGTACCGGCCGCTTCCACTGCTGCTTTCCACAAATAAACAGAAATATAGGCAGCTTCCATGGGGTCGTTGGTGACCCGGTCTTCCCCATATTTGGCTTTGAATGCCGTTACGAACTTCGTGTTAGCGGGGGTATCCACCGTTTGGAAATAGTTCCAAGACGCATACTGACCCAACAAATACTCTTTGCCGATTTGACGGACTTCTTCTTCCGCCACACTCACCGACATCACCGGATATTTATCAGGGGTTAAGCCAGCGGATTGGATTTGTTTGAAGAACGCCACGTTACTATCACCGTTCAGGGTGTTGAAAATCACCCCGCCATCAGGCAAGGCTTGCTTGAGCTTGGTGATAATCGGGGTAACTTCAGTATTCCCCAGGGGCAAGTAATCTTCCCCGACAGTCTCTCCCCCTTTGGCTTTGAGCTGCTCCTTAATGATGGTGTTAGCGGTGCGCGGGAAGACGTAGTCTGATCCCACCAAGAAGAATTTGTTGCCTTTATTTTCGAGCAACCAATCCACCGCCGGTTCGATTTGTTGGTTAGGGGCAGCACCGGTGTAGAAAATATTTTTGGAACATTCTTGTCCTTCGTATTGCACCGGATACCAAAGCATATGGTTTTTGGCTTCAAAGACGGGCAATACCGCCTTGCGACTGGCAGAGGTCCAGCAACCAAACACCGTCACCACTTTATCTTGATCGATCAACTTTGCCGCTTTCTCTGCAAAGGTTGGCCAATCAGAGGCACCATCTTCCTTAACTGCTTCGATGGGCCGACCGAGGACACCACCGGCAGCGTTAATTTCTTCGATCGCCAATTCCTGGGCTTCGACCACTGTCGTCTCACTGATGGCCATGGTGCCACTTAGGGAGTGAAGAATCCCCACTTTAATGGGGTCCCCACTGGGGGCAGCACCAGATCCTGGTGTAGCGGCGGGATCGGTATCTCCTCCAGTTCCGCCACCACAGGCTTTGAGCAACACACTAGCGCCCAAGGTTGCTGAGCCGTACAGCAAAAATTTACGTCTTCCAAAGGGATTAGTCATACGCGAAAAATTCTGACCTCGTAAAGGAATGATACTTAGTACTTGGTTGATAGTTGAGAGGAGTTTGGTCGTTAACAAGCCCAAACACTGAGAAAAGTGATGGATAATTGTCTCAGGCAGGCTTTTACCTTGATGAAATAAATCGTTATTGATCGATAAGCTTTCATACTAAAAGGGAGGCTAGCTTATATTTGTAGCACGTAATACATTCTGCTACGTCTCCCCTTAATCAAATCTTAATCAAATCAATGCTTTTTGGGGAGTCAAAGAAAAACTTTCTGATTAACCACCGGTTAAGACGGGATTCCCTTACGATAAAAATAAACAGACTTTTCAACGCTTTTATGTTGTGCCGTTTCAACAATGCCTGACTCAGCCTGGATTTCCGGCCAAAATCTTCACCTTTGAGGGGGGACTAACCCTTATTCATCAAAATTTGCCTGCGATTCCGGTGGCAGTGGTGGATGTGTGGGTTAAGGCAGGGGCGATCGCCGAACCGCTAGAATGGTCAGGGATTGCCCATTTTTTGGAGCACATGATTTTTAAGGGGACAAAGCGAATTCCCCCGCGGGGTTTCGATCAACTGATTGAACATCGAGGCGGGCTAGCGAATGCAGCCACTAGCCATGATTATGCTCATTTTTATCTGACAACCGCGGCGAGGGATTTGGCGGATACGTTACCCTATCTGGCAGAAATTTTATTGCAAGCGGAAATTCCCGAAGCAGAACTTCCAGCGGAGCGGGAGGTTGTGCTGGACGAAATTCGGGGCAGTGACGATGATCCTGATTGGTTGGGCTTTCAGTGTCTATGTGAGATGTTATACCCGCACCACGCCTATGGACGCTCAGTCTTAGGGACACAGCAAGACGTGCAAACGTTCACCGCCCATCAGTTACGCTGCTTTCACCGTAGCCATTATCAACCGGAAAATATGACCGTGGCGATGGTGGGAGATATCCAGGAGGCGACGGCGATCGCCTATGTAGAAGAGATATTCTCTGATTTTGCGGGGCGGGCTGACTGTCCACCTGTGCCCCATTCCCCCCTGACCATTCCTAAAATGCGGCAGTGCCGGAGGTTAAAAGTCCCTCATTTGGGCCCCAGTCGGTTGACCCTGGGGTGGAGTGGCCCCGGTATGGACCATCTCCAGGACAATATTGGGTTAGATTTACTGGCGGCGGTGTTAGCCGGCAGCCATTGCTCGCGGTTGGTTCAACGTCTCCGGGAGGAATTGACCCTTGTCTTTGATATTCACAGTTGCTTTTCTCTCCAAAAAGAAGCCAGTTTGTTCACCATCACCGCCGTCCTTGCTCCCCAACAGATTGAGCAAGTCGAAGCCGAAATTTGTGCTGTCATCCACCGCCTACACACCACGCCCATCAGTCAAGGTGAACTCAGCCGCGCCCAACGTCTCCTCTGTAACGACTTTATCTTTTCCACTGAAACCCCAGCACAACTGGCCGGCTTATATGGCTACTACCAAACGTTAGCCCGTGCTGATCTGGCGATCGCCTATCCCCAGATGGTGCGCCAATGTCATCCCTTAGACCTGCAACGGTTAGCCCAACGTTATTTATCCACCAATGCCTACGCCCTGGTCATCCTCGAGGCGGCCGATTCCTGACCCTGACACTATGCGCCACCATCAAACCCTGGATCATCTCGTCCTTGATAACGGTATTACGCTCATTTGTGCTGAAAATCCTGCGGCAGATCTCGTCGCCGGACGAATTTTTTTAAAACAGGCAGGCAGTCGTTGGGATCCAGTCCATAAAGCGGGGATTTCCCATCTGTTAGCCACGGTGATTACCAAGGGAACCCAACAGCGATCAGCGCTAGATATTGCTGATTTTGTGGAATCCTTGGGGGCCAATCTCAGCGCCGAGGCCGCTAGCGATTATTGGTCCTTGAGCCTTAAAACGGTAACGCAGGATTTTCCAACGGTGTTAGGGTTAGCGGCGGAAATTCTCCGTGACCCGATCTTTCCAGAAGCAGAAATTGAACTGGAAAAACGTCTCATTGTGCAAGCGATTCAATCCCAACGGGAACAGCCCTTTAATGTTGCTTTTCAGCAATTACGCCAAGCGATGTATCCCCACCATCCCTATGGACAATCTATTTTGGGCAACGCTGCCCTTGTCCCTGGCTTTAAGCCGGCAGATTTATGGGAATATCACCGCGCCTATTTTCGTCCCGATAATTTGGTGATCAGTGTATCAGGACGCTTAACAGTAGACCAAGCCAAAGCCTGGGTGGAGGCCTGCTTAGGGGATTGGCAAATTCCCAATCACTCTATCCTATGTCCAGTCCTGCCCACCTTAATCTCCCGCCCGACTCAACAATTAACCCCCCAAGCCACCCAACAAGCGGTTATTTTACTAGGCTATTTGGGGGTCGGGGTTAAGCACGAAGACCATGCCCCCTTAAAGCTACTGAGTACTTATTTAGGGAATGGGCTATCCAGTCGTTTATTTGTGGAGTTGCGGGAAAAACGGGGTTTAGCCTACGACGTATCGGCATTCTATCCCACCCGCCAGGAATGTTCCCAATTCGTGACCTATATGGGCACAGCCCCCGCTAATACGGCGATCGCCGTTGAGAGTTTACAACGGGAGGTTGAACGACTGAGTGATCAGCCCTTAAGCGATGATGAATTAATTGCGGCCAAAAATAAACTGTTGGGGCAGTATGCCTTGGGGAAACAAACGAATGGGGAAATCGCCCATTTATTTGGTTGGTATGAAACATTGGGCTTGGGCATCGCCTTTGATGATCAATTCCAAGAGCAAATCAAAGCCATTAGCGCTGCTGACGCCCAACGGGTGGCCCAAACCTATCTCCAGCAGCCTTACTTATCCATTGTTGGCCCAGAAGCAGGTTTAGCCCAATATTGGGAGCAGGGAGAAAAGCGATCCCCTCAAGAGCCGGTTGTAGAAGCAGTGGGGAGCAGCAATCACGCCTGATTGCTATAACAGAAGTCTCAGCACTATTTTCCCTGGGTTCCGTTATGACGCTCCCCTGTTTGCCCCTTGGTAGTTTACGTCGTGTGCATCACATTGCCCTGAACGTTACAGATCTAGAACGATCATGTCATTTCTACGGCCAAATCTTAGGCTTAAAACCCCTCACCGGTGATGCCGTTCCCAGCACCTTAAAAAGTCTGGTTGAACAGGGTAAAGTTGCCAACTTTATCACCCCCGACGGCACCGTGCTTGACCTCTTTTTTGAGCCGGATTTACTGCCCCCTAACCCTGATCCCCAGCGACAATTTAGCCGCACGGATCACCTGGCCTTTGATATTGCTCCGGAACGATTCGAGCAGGCGATCGCCGTTTTAGCGGCCCACGGCATTCCCATTGCAGCGGGACCCGTCACCCGCCCCACCGGTAGAGGCATTTATTTCTACGATCCCGATGGCTTGCAGGTTGAAATTCGCTGCGATCCCCTGGGGTAACCCATACCCTACTGCCGTTCTCCGGGGAATCGCCATCGGGAAAACCGCCGTTGTGGTAAAGTTTGAAGCCGAGAATGGATTCACATTATCGGTTTAAGACCATGCATTTACTGATTCCAGCAGCAGGTTCCGGCAAACGGATGGGCAGTCACCAAAATAAATTGCTGTTGGATTTACTGAATTACCCCCTACTCAGTTGGACGCTCAAGGCGGCCGCAGCGGCCCAGAGTATCGAGTGGATCGGCATCATTGGGCAGCCCTACGACTTTGTTGCCTTTCAGCAACTGCTAGAGACCCTAGCCTTGAGCAAGCCCGTCACCCTCATCGTTGGGGGAGATAGTCGCCAAGCGTCTGTTTTCAATGGTTTGCAAGCCTTACCCCCAGGGGCAAACTCCGTTTTGATCCATGACGGCGCCAGATGTTTGGCCACCCCAGCGCTATTTGATCGGTGCACGACAGCATTGGAGACCTGCCAAGGCCTAATTGCCGCCATTCCGGTCAAAGATACCATTAAAATTGTTAATGACCAAGGCTGGATCAGCACTACCCCCGATCGCCGTCAGTTATGGGCGGCCCAAACCCCCCAGGGCTTTGATGTAACCTTATTGAAATCCTGCCACCACCTTGGGAAGGAGCAGGGCTGGGAAGTCACTGATGATGCGGCCCTGCTGGAGCAATGTGGCCATGCCGTCAAAATTGTCCCCGGCGAAGACTCCAACTTGAAAATTACCACCCCAGCCGATTTGGCGATCGCCGAATTCATCCTACGTCAACGTTTTGCGACAGGAG
>JBEAQB010000299.1:0-3810 GCA_041164125.1 Cyanobacteriota bacterium | reverse complement strand
ATCGCCACTTGTTCGGTCAAGGCTGTCATAGCAGTTCTCCTAATCTCATTACGCCCATCAGTGGTTTGCCCATCAATTGCCCTGGGCCGGCGTCCGATGGGAACTGTTGTTTATTTTAGGGGGTTGTTGCACGCTTACGGCGATTAATTTACCGTACTCCCCTGCCCAGGGATGGTGCTTTGGGTTAACGTAAAAAACGTTGACGACTCCTTTGCTCATTGACTGACGTTATGCTCTACCGACGTTTTGGCCGCACCGAATTGTCCATGCCCGTCTTTTCCTGTGGGGGAATGCGCTATCAGTTCAAATGGCAGGACATGGCAGCCAATCAAATCCCTGCTGATAATCAACACAACTTAGAGGCCACCATCGAACGGGCATTAGCACTGGGAATTAATCACATTGAAACGGCCAGGGGGTACGGCACATCAGAAATGCAGCTAGGCAAAATATTGCCCCGCTTTCCCCGGGAAAAGCTGATTGTACAAACGAAAGTCAGTCCCAAGGCTAACCCCGCTGACTTTCGCCGAGAGTTTGAAACGTCCTTAGCCTATTTACAACTAGACCACGTCGATTTACTAGGCATCCACGGTATTAACAACGCTGAAACCCGTGACCAGAGTTTGTCCCCCGGCGGATGTTTGGACGTTTGTCGGCAATTACAAGCGGAAGGAAAGGTTAAGTTTGTCGGTTTTTCTACCCATGGCCCGACCCCCATTATTGTTGAGGCAATTAATTCCGGGGAATTTGATTACGTTAATCTGCACTGGTATTACATTTTTCAAGACAACTGGCCGGCGATCGCCGCTGCCACGAGGCAGGACATGGGGGTATTTATCATCAGTCCATCGGATAAAGGGGGACAACTATATAGTCCCCCAGAAAAGTTGGTCAACCTCTGTCAACCCCTCAGTCCCATGGTATTTAATAATCTTTTTTGCTTATCCCACTCTCAGGTGCACACCCTCAGTGTCGGCGCAGCTCGGCCGAGTGATTTTGACGAACATTTAGCAACCCTGTCTTACCTGAAATCTCCCCATGATCCACAGACTGTTTTAGCACCGATTTTAGCGAATTTAGCGCAAGCCATGGTGGATGCGTTAGGGGAAACCTGGGTGAACAGTTGGTCGGTGGGTTTACCGTCTGTAGACCAGACCCCCGGCAACATCAATATCCCCAAAATTCTCTGGCTTTATAATCTCTGTCAAAGCTTTGACTTGGTGAATTATGCCAAAATGCGCTACAACCTCTTGGGGAATGGGGGACACTGGTTCCCAGGACAACGGGCGACCCATGTGGATCGTCAACAATTGTGGGACTGTCTCGCCAATAGCCCTCACCGGGAAAGGGTTTTGGACACGTTAGTGGAGTGTGACCACCTCTTACAAGGGGCCCAAGTAGAGCGTTTATCGCACAGTGGTTAGTACAAGCATTGAGCGGCGATCGCCAAGCCCCGAAAATAACAGTCCTGCTCAATGTTAAGATTGGTCAACCAAACCCTATATCCCTGAGTAATTCTTCCTATTGGGTTAAAACCGGATGAATAGTATTCCCTCCCTCTCCGTCCTTCGGGCTTTTCGCGGCACTGTTCAACGGCTTCCCCTGCAATTCTGGGCAGCCCTGTTGATTGTGGTATCAGGGAGCATTGGTTTTGTTTCCACAAATTGGTTATTGTCCCTGCCCCAAAGTCCCCAATGTTCGCGGATTTTCTGGCCGGTCGCCTCGGCATCAATGCGGATTTACTGTGCCCAGTTGGCGGCGGCGGAAAACACTGCTGATGGTTTGCTTAAGGCGATTGAATTGTTAGCCAGTTTGCCGAAAAATCATCCTTTGAGCGCAGAGGTGAACCGTTATATTGAGGAGTGGGCAACCGAACTCTTAGATTTGTCTGAGGAGCTGTTCCAAGCGGGCAAACTGGAAGCGGCGATCGCCAATGCCAAACGCATCCCTGACCACGTGCAAGCTTATAACTTAGTCGAAGCAAGAATCGCGACTTGGCAAACGGTCTGGGAGAAGGGAGAAGCCTTTTATGCTGACGTGGAAACCGATTTACGGAAAGGGCGTTGGAATAGTGCCTTTCGTAATGCCGTGCGTTTGCTAAATCTTGATAACCGGTATTGGTCAACGACGAAATATGATCAGGCGATTCGTAATATTCAACTTGCCCAAACCGAAAGTAGTAAATTAGATTCTGCTTACAAAATTTTTGACCGGGGGGGGATTGATAATTGGTTAAAGGCGATCGAAGCGGGGGCCAAAATCCCCCAGGAAAGCTATGCCTATGAAGAAGCACAAATCTTGATCGGTAAAGCAGTCGATCAACTAACCAAGACAATTGAAACGTTAATTGAGGATCGCGATTGGCAGACCTTAGCCAGTTTGATGGATCGTTTACCCGTTGTCCGCTTTCCCGCTGCTGACGTCAGCGATTGGCAAATCCTTGCCAGGGCGGGCAGTGAAGCCCAAACCGGCACGTTGTTTGGCTTGGAATTAGCCATTCTCACCGCAGAACAACTCACCGATCCTAGTCGCCCCTATTATGGGTTAGCCCAAGCATTAATTGGGGGATGGCGCATCGAAGAAACTGCCATGCAGCAGTTGGTCAAAGCCCGCAACATTGCTGACGCGGGTACCGTTAGTGCCCTTAACCAAGCCATCTCCCAGGCCCAATTAATCCCCCCCGATAATCCCCGCTATGATGATGCGATCCGGGATATTGCCAACTGGAGAAAACAAGTTCAAATTAGTGAAGATCGTCCCCTTTTAAATCAGGCGCGGGAGCTAGCCAGTTCCCGCAATATCCAAGACATTGAACGCGCCATTCAACAGGCAAAAAAAATTAGCCCCGACCGGGCCCTCTATGCTGAGGCCAGCCAAAATATTCAAGAATGGCAAGTCATGATAGAAACTCAGACAGATCAACCTATCCTGAATCAGGCGATCGCCTTGGGGGATGCTCAGAATTATGCTGCTGCCATTGCCACAGCTCAAACCATTGCCGCTGGCCGAGCCCTGTCTAGTGAAGCTCGCCAATATATCAGTCGCTGGCAAAGGGAGATTGATGCCCAGCTTAATCTCCAGCAAGCCCGGAACCTAGCAAGCAACCGCACGGTTGAGGCCTTGACCCAGGCAATGCGAGTGCTCAGGCAGGTCCCCCGGTTTACAGATGCAGGTTTTCAACGAGAGTCCCTCATTAACACTTGGAGTTATCAAATTCTCTCCTTAGCTCAAGCGCAAGCAAGGATGGGCAACTATCGCCAAGCGATTCGCGTCGCCAGCCAAGTCCCGATTGATAGTAGCGCTTATGATTCTGCCCAGAATTTAGTCCAGTTATGGCAACGTCGTCTCGCCCCCCCAGTCCCCCAAGCGCCAGTCAATCAACCGGCCTCCTCCAGGGGAGAAATGGCTCCTCTGACTGCCGAGCCCCAATTACCACCGTTTCGGTCCATGCCCAACAGTAGTAATTTCTAGATTTGACTCACCACTGCATTTTTCCCCCTGACAATCTTCTGCGATGTTACGTTACCTCAGCCAATTGGCGATCGCCTTACTGCTCGCGAGTGGATTAGCGATCTTTGCTTTATTCAGCATTCAAAACGTTACTCCCGTAGCGTTAGCGTTTTTGGTGTTCCGCTCTATTCAGATTCCTGTCGGCTTGTTACTGGTTATGTGTGTCGCAACAGGTCTGGTGATTGGTGCGTTCTTGCCGATGTTATCTGGGGGAAAGCGGCGTCCCAAAGTTGCCTCCCAGCGGGATTTAGAGGCTGAATTTGATTTTGATGATCTGGGCTAACGCAGTATAGCTGCTGG
>JBEAQB010000298.1:0-4508 GCA_041164125.1 Cyanobacteriota bacterium | reverse complement strand
ATTATCTTTTTCGGTTCCCTACCGATGATGCTGGGCATCCATTTACCCTACTTTCCCAACTGGTTACACAATCCTTGGCTGCAATGGGTTTTGGCCACGCCGGTGCAGTTTTGGTGCGGGGCGGAATTTTATCGGGGGGCTTGGAAATCGTTAAAAACCCGCTCGGCTACGATGGATACCTTGGTGGCCTTGGGGGTCAGTGCGGCCTACTGTTATTCAGTGGTGGTGACCCTGTTTCCCCAATGGCTCACCAACCAAGGGTTAGACCCCCATGTATATTTTGAAGTGTCGGCGATGGTGATCACCTTAGTGCTGTTGGGACGGTTTTTAGAAAATCGAGCCCGTAAGGAGACGTCCCAAGCCATCCGCAAGTTAATGGGTTTACAACCCCTGGTGGCCCAGGTGAAACGAGACGGGGAATGGCAAACGGTGCCGGTGGCGGCGTTACAAACCGGGGACGTGGTGCGGGTACGACCGGGGGAAAAAATCCCGGTGGATGGTCGGGTGGTGGCAGGAAAATCCAGTGTGGATGAGTCATTGGTAACGGGGGAAAGTTTGCCGGTGACCAAAACCGTTGAGGATTCGGTGATTGGAGCAACGTTGAATAAAAGTGGCAGTTTAGAAATTGAGGCCACCGCCCTGGGACAGGATTCGGTATTAGCCCAGATTATTCAGCTTGTGCAACAGGCCCAGGCATCTAAAGCGCCGATTCAACAAGTTGCTGACCAAATTACCCGCTGGTTTGTCCCTGGGGTCATGGGGGTGGCGATCGCCGCCTTTGGTATTTGGTGGCTGGCAACGGGCAATATTACCCTGGCGGTGTTGACCCTGGTGGAGGTGTTGATCATTGCCTGTCCCTGCGCGTTGGGATTAGCGACCCCCACCTCGGTGATGGTGGGAACGGGGAAAGGGGCAGAATATGGAGTGCTGATTAAAGAAGCCCAAAGTTTAGAAATCGCGGAAAAATTAACGGCGATCGTCCTCGATAAAACGGGAACGGTGACGGAAGGCAAGCCCAGTGTTACTGATTTTATTCCCCGCCACAACTTATCTAACCCAAAGACGTTAGCCCTCATTCAACTCGCCGCTTCGTTGGAACAGTATTCTGAACATCCCCTGGCGGAAGCGGTGGTCAATTATGGCCGATCGCAGGAAGTGACGTTGCTGGATATGGAAGACTTTGAGGCGATCGCCGGTTGTGGGGTGCAGGGGAAATATGAAGGGAATTGGGTGCGAATAGGGACGGCGAAATGGTTAACTAGCTTGGGGGTAAATTGCGGGGAATTGACAGACCAAGCCCAGCAATTAGAGCAACAACAAAAAACCGTTATTTGGCTCAGCGTTGGCGATCAAGTTCAAGCCCTGATGGCGATCGCTGATGCCCTCAAACCCGCTTCAGCCCGCGTGGTACAACAACTGAAAAAATTGGGACTCTCGGTTTATCTCCTCAGCGGCGACAACCGATCTACCACTGAGGCGATCGCCGCTGAGGTGGGCATTCGTCATGTCTTAGCAGAGGTTAGACCAGATCAAAAAGCTGCACAAATTCAAACCTTACAACGCCAAGGTCAAATCGTGGCCATGGTAGGAGACGGCATCAACGATGCCCCGGCCCTCGCCCAAGCTGATGTGGGCATTGCCATTGGAACAGGAACCGATGTGGCGATCGCCGCCAGTGACATCACCTTGATTTCCGGGGATTTGCAGGGGATTTTAACCGCCATTGAACTCAGCCGCGCCACCATGGGCAATATTAAACAGAACTTATTTTTTGCCTTCATCTACAACGTTATTGGTATTCCCGTTGCTGCAGGGCTATTCTACCCCCTGTTTGGTTGGTTGCTGAACCCCATTATTGCCGGAGCCGCCATGGCCTTTAGTTCTGTTTCTGTCGTCAGTAACGCCTTAAGGCTACGGCGGTTTTACCCCCTCAGAAACCGATAATCATTAAAAAAATCGTTCACAATCAAGATTGACTTTCAAACAAAGAATGTTAGGATGATAAACTGTAAAAAAGAAATGGGTCGATGCCCGAGTGGTTAATGGGGGCGGACTGTAAATCCGCTGGCTATGCCTACGCTGGTTCAAATCCAGCTCGGCCCATCCTCTTTGCCCTTGTAGCTCAGTGGTAGAGCACACCCTTGGTAAGGGTGAGGTCACGAGTTCAATCCTCGTCAAGGGCTTCTAGGATAAACTGTCGCCAGACACTTATCAAAAGAATGGCGCTACGGCTAAGTTGGACACCATCAGTCTTGCTTGAGACCATTTAAGAGGCTAATCCCTGTGACTTCCATGAATCTGCTACCGGCGGATGAGCAGGATCAACGCTTAATCAGGCATGTTCATCCTCCCGACTGGCGCCCCCCCCAACCGCCGGCCTGTTATGACCTGATCGTCATTGGTGCCGGAACAGCGGGCTTGGTAGTGGCCGCTGGAGCGGCGGGTTTAGATATTGGCTTAAAGATTGCCCTGGTTGAAAAAAAATTACTAGGGGGAGATTGCCTGAATTTTGGCTGTGTGCCCTCCAAATGCTTAATTCGTTCGTCGCGGGCGATCGCCAACCTGCAAAAGGCGATCGCCTATGGGATTGATGTGCAAGGGGTAGTCAAAGCTGATTTTGGGGCAGTCATGGCCCGAATGCGGCGTATCCGGGCGGATATCAGTCATCACGACTCGGTGCAGCGCTTAACAGCCCTAGGCGTCGATGTTTTTCTAGGCGCAGCAACTTTTACGAGCAACCACAGTGTTAGGGTCGAAGCACAAACGCTGAACTTTAAAAAAGCCGTAATTGCCACAGGCGCTAGGGCTTACATCCCCCCCATTGAAGGGTTGGCTGACGCGGGATTTTTAACTAACGAAACAGTTTTTTCCTTAACCACATTACCCACCTCCCTAGCCATCATTGGGGGTGGCCCCATCGGCTGCGAGTTAGCCCAGGCTCTGCAACGGTTAGGCACCCAGGTCACCCTATTGCATAACCAAGGTCAGTTGCTCAGCAAAGAGGACCCTGAAGCGGCCGCCATTGTCCAGCAGGCATTAGCCAGGGACGGCGTAGTCATCATTACCGCAGCCAAATTAGAGCGGGTCACCCTAACCGAAACCGGTAAATGCATCACCTATCAAACGGCCTCAGGTCGAAAAACCCTGACAGTGGCTGAGATTTTCGTGGGAGCGGGTCGATCTCCCAATGTCTCTGGGATGGGGTTAGAGGCGATTGGGATAGACTATGATGCGCGTCAAGGTATTAGGGTCAATGATTATTTGCAAACCAGTCTTGCTAATATCTATGCGGCCGGAGACGTTAGCTCGAACTGGCAATTTACCCATGCTGCCGATGCTGCGGCCCGAATCGTGATCAAAAATATGTTTTTTTCCCCCTGGGGCTTAGGACGACAGCGGCTCAGGGACCTGATCATGCCCCGGGTGACCTATACTGATCCTGAAATTGCCCAGGTGGGGATGGAGGAAGCCAGCGCGAACCAAGACAATATTGCCTACCAAACCATTACTATCCCCCTGACCAACGTTGATCGAGCGATCACTGATGGAGAAACAGAGGGCTTTCTAAAACTTTTGTATAAAGCTAATTCCGATCAAATTATCGGCGCAACGATCGTGGCTAGCCATGCTGGCGAGATGATTTCAGAAATTACCACGGCGATCGTCGGCAAGGTTGGCTTAGGTCAACTATCAACGGTGATCCATCCTTATCCTACCCAGGCCGAGGCTATCAAAAAGGCGGCAGATGCATACCGCCGCACCCGACTCACCCCCCGCAGCCGGCGGTTATTAACGTGGCTGAGCAAACTTTCTTAGCGGCAGAGAGGGAAAGCCATCTGATAAAAAAAGGAAAAGCAGTCAGGCGTCTTGCCATGTTTCGACCCCTATGCTTTTCCTTATCACTCTTACTCCTCACACACGACTAGATGGTAACCAACCTTCACCGGTCGGGGTTACCGAATTTGTGGCAGTTTAAGGATTGGCATAACTTCCTCGGGTTAGTTAGATCGCTGCCCGCCGTGACTGCGCGGTGTGGTGGTATCAGCGGATAGGGAAGGGGTTTCAACCAGGGACGTCTGACCAATTTGCTGCACATTCGGGAGGGGAGTATGGGCGAGTAATGCCACCAAATTTTCTGCCATCACCGTTAAGGGTTGTTCTCCAATACTTTCACCGATCACCGTTCCTGCTTCATTTAAGTAGACAAAGTGAGGAATGCCATCCACCCGATAGCGCAACACCTCGGGTAACCACTTACTGTTGTCCACATTGAGCATGACAAAATTAACCGAGGTTCCATAACGTTTTTTTAGTTGGGCTAAATCCTTAGCCATGGCCTGACAAGTGGTACACCAATTGGCGTAAAACTCCACCAAGGTGGGTTGATCGTTGTCAAGCGCTGTCACCAAAGAAGTCGCTCTGGCGGCTTGGGCTTCTAAGGAAGTGGCCTGAGCTTGGGTCTGAAATCCTAAATAAATAGCAGCTCTCAAGGCGATCGCCACTAGGGC
>JBEAQB010000297.1:0-4538 GCA_041164125.1 Cyanobacteriota bacterium | reverse complement strand
GGCGATTAAAAGGGCTTTCCCCATTAAAGCAAGAAATCTAGCCCCCCTCGCTTAAATTAATGCTCATGGTGTGCCTCTTGTTCTGCTACGATTTCGTCAAATTTTTTGTCGATATCCTGAGCCGCCAGTAGCCCTTTATCTGTCAGTAGTTTTTCACAGGCGATCACCCATTGTGTGTAATAAGTCATTGAACCAGGGGCTCTTTCTTCTGTAGCGGTAATTTCCGAGGATAAATACTGGGTCCATTCCGACCAAGTGCAGTGCTTAAGGGCGGCTAACTGATTCACAATGGCGAAAGCCTTCGCTTCCCAGGGCGCATTAAACACGGGCTCATAGTCTTCATTAGGCACTCCAGGAGAAGGGGGGATGGGAGCGGACTCTGGGGTTAGTGACATCGGCTTCAGATCGCGTCTAAATGGTCATCAAATAGGTCAATGTAGAGACAATCTTTGGGAGAGGTTTCTGGCCCCCAAAGTTCCTGGGCCGCAAAGCGTACGCTGTATACGTACTGAGGGGTTGTCGCCAAACGCTGTCCCATGGTGTCGGGAAAAACGTAAACCCCATTAACCTTGGCGATGGTGCCAATTTTTCCTCGTACATAGCGGGGCAGACGAGTATAGGTAACGGGGTGCATAACCTTGGCCCGCACAGTATCTCCCGCCTGAAATCTGGGCGGATCATCACTGACGCCGCGACAGTCAACACCATTGTCTAGAAGGGCTTGGGCTTGGGCAACACTCATGCATTCATTGCTAGTTTCGATGGTCATTGGCATTATTCTCCTCGTGCCAGTGCAGCAATGCGTTGTTCAATTTCTTCTGGAGTGACCAGATTGTGCTCAGTAATCAATAGCTCCAGGGCATACAGCCATCGTTCGTAGTAAGTAGAACTCAGGTAGTCGCCTGGCGGCATCCGTTCTGAAGCATGGCGAGTTTCATCGACCGGAAAGAAGTTACAGAAGGTGGCAAAGCTCATGGCAAAGACCTTGGCTTCCCATTCAGAATGAAAGATGGGTTCATCCGGTTCAATGGGAATCGGTCCCATACCATGCATACCACCCATATCGTGGGGTCCGTTCATCGTCAATTCTCCTAAGCGACCAAATTTGCAGGGGGCTGAACCTTGGCGGTGCCAATCATGGCATTGCGGGTGACAAGACTTGCCAGAGTATCTTCAGTCAACCCCTCAGTCCCCCGTGGCCGTTCCGGCAGTACCAGATAGCGCAAATCGGCGTTGCTGTCCCACACTCGAATTTCAACGTCATCGGCAATCTCTAAGCCAAATTCTTGCAGCACTTGGCGGGGTTCGATAACGGCCCGAGACCGATAGGCGAAAGACTTGTACCAGGTTGGTGGCAAGCCCAAAATGGCCCAGGGATAGCAGGAACAGAGGGTGCAAACAATCAGGTTGTGAATCTGGGCGGTATTCTCCACCACCACCATGTGTTCGCTGGAGAAACCGGTCAGGCCGAGTTCGGCGATCGCCCTGGTTCCGTCGGCCAGCAATCGCTGCTTGTAGTCAGGGTCTACCCAAGCCTTGGCAACGATACGTGCCCCGTTGTGGGGACCAATCCGGTGTTCATAGGCATCGATGATCGTATCCAGGGTCGCCGGGTCAACAATCCCCTTTTCAATTAGTAGGGACTCAATCGCTTTCACGCGCAGGGCAATATCAGATTCTGGATGGTGAGAATGGGCCATAGTCTAGGAGAACAGGACATTTATCGACGAAGAACGCTATCTTCCAAGCGTAGAAGTTAGCGATAATTTTATTTTAAAGATAAAGGGTAAATCCTCAGTTTGACCTGGTTTGGTCGCAGCGAAAATATTCGGGGGAGAAATTCAGTGCCAGAAGCGGTGGCTGCAAACAGATGGTGTGTAATAGTGTATAAAAGAACGACAGTAAGCAAAGCACCGTCTCAGGCCGAGACAGTCAATAACGACTTAATTATGCAGGGTATTTTATGATAACGACAAGTACGTATACGCACTCTTTTGATTTACCGCTAGAACACACCGCCTTGCTGATTATCGATATGCAGAACGATTTCTGTCATCCTGATGGGTTTAATGGGAGTAAGATGAATCTTGATGTTACAGCAATTAGAGCAATTATTCCATCGATTCAACGCCTCCTTGAATGGTCTCGAAATTTGGGGCTTATGATCCTTTTTACCCGCGAAAGCCACCTTCCCGACCTGTCCGATGTAACTTTTAGTAAACAACGCCGATACACCCATGCCGGATCTCCCATCGGCGCATCGGGAAAAATGGGACGGTTTCTAGTTCAGGGAGAAAAAGGGGTTGAAATCATCGAGGAACTGCGTCCGTTACCCCAAGACATACAACTTGATAAACCGGCCCATTCTTGCTTTGTCAACACCGACCTTGACCATAAACTCCGTAGTCAAAATATTACCCATTTGCTCATTACCGGTGTAACGACTCAGTGCTGTGTTTTGGCCACCTACCGTCATGCCAGCGATCTAGGCTATTACTGTCTGCTGCTGGATGACTGTTGTGCAAGCTATGACAGCGCCGATCATGACGCGACTATCCGTATTCTGCAATCTGAGGGGGGGGTTCTGGGCTGGGTTGCGCATTCTTCTATGCTTTACCATGCATTGGTTTCGGGCTGAATCTTGACGTCAACCAGTCACCTTCTCTAGCAAGATTATTAGCATTTAATCATTTTTCTTGCGTAATGCGTAGAGAATTGATGATCGAATTGCTTTATAAGCAAAAAATAAGGGTGATTTTAGGCAAAGTTGTATCCTGCACTACAAAAAAGGCGGGCCAATACTTTACAATTTTAAAATTCAATAAGTCGTTTGCCAGACAAAGCAGAGAACCGCAATCTTCTGCTTTAGTTTTGACCAGTGATCAGACTTGTCAGTCTCTTTGAGCTGTTAGTACTTGGAGTATTCTTAATGCTACAAAAGCGAATTTTCATTCTTTCCGCATTGGGTGCGTTACTGGTGGGAGGTTGTGGGACGTCACCTCCGACAGAGCCCCCCCAAGCATCCTCGTCAGACAGCACAAAAGTGGCACCTGCGGATGACCTGATACCGGTTAAAGCGGGTCACTTGGTTGCCTTGGACATGGCGCCGTTATTTGTGGGGGTTGAATCGGGCTGTTTTGAACAGAACGGGCTAGCGGTGGAGACGGTGTTCTTCACCAACCCCGGTGACAACAATGCTGCCCTGGCCGGGGGGAAGATTGACTTCAGCACCAATCCCTTTACCCTGCCGTTTTTTGCGGCTAATAGCGGCGTCCCCATCAAAACGGTGGCTGCAGCCGGAGGGTGGGGGGTTATGCAAGTGATTATCAATAGCGAATACGGCGTCGACTCCATTACCGACTTGGCCACCTTCGTGGCTAACAACCCCGACCAGAAGCTAAAAATTGCCACCCTGCGGGGGGATACCCTGGAGTTGATTCTGGTGGATGGGTTTGAGCAGGCCGGGATCAACCCGGACGCCTTTGAGATGGTCTATTTTGATGATCTGTTGGCCATGGTTGACGCGTTTCGTTTAGGCGAGGTGGACATCCTCAGCCACATCAAGCCCTATACGACCCAGTTTGTTGCCACGGGGGATGCCAAGGTGATTACCGATAACGCCCAGGTCTGGTCGCCCACGACGCCTAACACCGTCGTTAGCGTTTTGGAGAAGACCCTCGATGAGCGTCCTGAAGTGGTGCAGGCCTACATTCAGGGACTGCAATGTGCAGCAGAAATCATTAATACCGACCCAGATCAAGCTATAGAGCTTTTGGCCGGTGGCAACTACTATCGGGTTGAGGATGATGTGTTATTTACCGCCTTCAACACCCAACCGTCTCCTATCACCTTTACGCCAGATTTGGATGCAATCCAAACTGTGGTTAATAAGATGGTGCAGCTAAAGTATATTCAGGCGGACGTACCGGCCAAAGATATTTTTGATGTCACAATCGTCAAAGATCTAGAGAAGTAACATGGTGAAGGACGACCCTAGATGGCAAGGTTTTATCTCGAGATCGCTGCTGCCCATCGTCTGCGGGTTAGTCTCTTGCGCCGTTTTTGTAGGCGTGTGGGAAGTCATTGGCTCTAACCCTGAAAATCCTATTGCCCAGGTATTGCCCCCCCCCTCAAAGTTTTTGCCGGTACTCTTTGAGAGCGATTTTAAAATTGGTTTAGGATCTCAATCGGCATCTATTTATCAGTCTGTCACCGTTACCTTGGTTCGGGTTCTCTCAGGGATGACGGTCGCATTCCTGGGGTCTATTATTGCTGGCCTTTTGATCAGCCTTTCAAAGTGGTCAGAGTTATTTATTTTGCCGCTTTTAGGGCTGGTTGCCCCCATTGCCCCCATTGCCTGGATCCCCTTGGCGTTAGTGATTTTTGGGGTTAGCAACCTGACGGCAGTTTTTATTGTTTTTATGGGAGTCTTTTTCACCCTTACCATTGCCACTGTGGCCGAAATCAAAAGAATCCCCGAAACTTTATTGGTCACAGCAGAAAATTTAGGGGGAGGCAACTTTGCCCGATGGAAATTT
>JBEAQB010000296.1:0-2806 GCA_041164125.1 Cyanobacteriota bacterium | reverse complement strand
CACTTGACCGCGCATTTTTTCATAATCCCCATCCCCTCCGGTCATGTTCAGAATATGATCACTACCGATGTTACTGGTCATCACAATGATGGTGTTACGAAAATCCACCACTCGCCCCTGGGAGTCGGTAATGCGGCCATCGTCTAACACCTGCAAAAGGATATTGAACACATCCATGTGGGCCTTTTCCACTTCGTCCAGCAACACCACTGAATAGGGACGACGGCGTACCGCTTCTGATAATTGGCCGCCTTCTTCGTAACCCACATAGCCTGGTGGGGCTCCAATCAAGCGGGAAACGGCGTGTTTTTCCATATATTCCGACATATCAATGCGGATCATGGCGTCTTGGCTGTCAAACAAAAATTGGGCTAGGGCCCGGGCTAACTCGGTTTTCCCCACCCCTGTTGGCCCCATAAACAGGAAGGAACCAATGGGACGGCTGGGATCCTTCATGCCGGCCCGGGCCCGACGAATGGCCGCAGAAACCGCCGCCACCGCTTCCTGTTGCCCAATGACCTGTTGGTGTAAATGTCCTTCCAGTTGGAGTAATTTTTGACGTTCGGTTTCCAACAGGCGATTGATGGGAATGCCTGTCCAGCCGGCCACAATTTCGGCGATGTCAGATTCTTCAACCTGTTCGCGCAAAAGGGTAATGCCTTGGGCTTGAATTTCTAATAGTTTGCTTTCTTTTTCTTCAATGTCGTGTTGCAGGACTTCGAGCTTACCATATTTCAATTGGGCGGCTTTGTTGAGGTCATAATCTCGTTCCGCTTGCTCTACCTGTCGCCGGATTTGTTCTTCTTCTTCCTTGAGGGTATTGATCTCATCCAACATTTGCTTCTCTGATTGCCACTGGCCAGAGAGTTCCTGTTGCTGAATTTCGAGGTCACTAATTTCCTGTTGAATTTTTTCTAGCCGTTCTTTAGAGGATTTGTCAGTCCCTAAGCCTGGCCGTTTTTCTTCCCCCTCTAATGACAGTTGCTCCATTTGCAGTTGCATTAAACGGCGATCAATGGCCTCTAACTCCACCGGTTTAGAGGTGATTTCCATTTTTAACCGGGCTGCCGCTTCGTCTACTAAATCGATCGCCTTATCAGGGAGGAAACGGTCTTGGATATAGCGTTGGGATAAGGTTGCAGCGGCCACAAGGGCGGAGTCAGTAATTTTAACGCCGTGGTGAACTTCGTACCGCTCCTTGAGACCCCGCAGGATGGAAATGGTATCTTCAACGCTGGGTTGTTTGACATAAACCTGCTGGAAACGCCGTTCCAGGGCTGGGTCTTTTTCAATATGTTTACGATACTCATCCAATGTGGTGGCACCAATACAGCGTAATTCCCCCCGGGCCAACATCGGTTTTAATAAGTTGCCCGCATCCATGGATCCGGCCCCTTCTCGTCCCCCGGCCCCCACCACCGTATGGACTTCGTCAATGAAAAGAATAATCTGCCCATCGGAACTGGTCACTTCTTTCATTACTGATCGCAGTCTTTCTTCAAATTCCCCCCGATACTTAGCCCCGGCAATCAGACTGCCCATATCCAAAGACATTAATTGCCGATTTTTTAACGATTCCGGCACATCCCCATTAATGATGCGTTGGGCTAACCCCTCGGCGATCGCCGTCTTGCCGACCCCCGGTTCCCCGATCAAAACTGGATTATTTTTAGACCGTCGGGACAGCACTTGAATCACCCGCCGTATTTCCTCATCTCGACCAATTACGGGATCTAACTTGCCCTGACGGGCCTGTTCAGTGAGATCCCGGCCGTATTTATCCAGGGCTTCATAGCGATCTTCCTGATTCGGCTCCGTCACCTTTTGACTACCGCGAATGGCCCGGATTGCCTTTTCCAAGTCCTGGGCATCAAGATTGACTCCCCGCAGAATTGTGCGCCCCACCCGGTCATCATTGGCAAAACCAACCAAAATATGTTCAACAGAAATATATTTATCCTCCCAACTTTCCCGCACCGCATCCGCTTCGTCCAACATCCCGTCAAGACCACGACCTAAATAAAGCTGTTCGACGTAAGGCTGACGGGGTTGACGATGGACAAACACCTCTAACTGCTGCTGAAGATCGGCAAGATTGACATCACTTTTTTGAAAAATCCGAGCAGCCAAGCCTTTTTCCTGCTCCAACAAAGCAATCAGGAGGTGTTCTACTTCCAGGTTGTTGTTCTTGAAACGCCGAGCAACTTCTTGCGATTTGACAATGCCATCCCAGGCTTGCTCGGTAAATTTATTCGGGTCGGTGGGTTGCATTAAGGTCGGATTAAGCAGTAGCGAAACAGTCTATCCATTGTAAAGGGGGGCTGAGTCATTTTCCTAGCGATCGCCTGAGTTCGACAGCAATTCTGATGATGGGATTTTGAGCGGATTTGAGTGAATCTCATCGAGACTACCCTCAATCAGGGTCGCTAAAAGCCCGATTCTCTTCTGGAAGGTATACCATGGCAATGAGGCGTGCAGTCAAAATGAGCATTGCTGAAGTCCCACGTTGGACGAGGTTGCTCGGTTAGATTTGGCATACTATCGCTGTAACCCAAACTGAAATCGCCGCGTTGGTAGTCTCACCCGCCAGCGGCAAAGGCTAAACCTTCAAGGTCAAAATTGGGATAATTATTGAGAATGGCAGCAGACTCAGTCGGTCCGGTAAATAGATAGGTGCCGGGCATGTCCAGATTTTGGAAACGGCTAAAGTTAGTGCTACCGTTGCCAAAGCCAGCATCGAGGGCATAAAACGCCAGGCCATCCAGGCGGAAATTGGGATAATTTTGACGAATACTCTGGGTTTCTT
>JBEAQB010000295.1:0-5699 GCA_041164125.1 Cyanobacteriota bacterium | reverse complement strand
CGAGCCCGCCTGTAATTGTAAGGTTGAGGCTAAATCTTCAGCGAGTTCGGGTAACGCATCGGCGGACTTTTTCAGAAGTTGACGGGTTTGCTTACCGGATCGGGGCGCTAAGAGTAGACCGGTTACTGACCCAATGACCCCGCCAATGACCATGCCGACGAGGAGGGCACCCCCTTTGTTATTGCTTGCCATAGACCCTTGCTTGAAGATTTCCCCCTATTCTAGTGGACAGCGAGAGAATGCTTGCAATAATATTTCTTTACTTTTTTAAGGCGTTGTGCCGTTATGCCAACCACCGTTTTTTGCGGGGGCGCTTGCGCTGCAATGCCTCGGCAGTCAGAATCACCAACGCCTCTGCTAGGGGCAAATGACGGATGGCATGGCTGATGGTGTGGACTTGAAAAATCTCTTGGGAATTGAGTTCCAAGGCCGTGAGCCAGCAACTTGTGGGATGGTAAGCCCCGGTGTCAATGTCGAGCCAACCGGCCCCCGCTACCACTTGTCCTGGTTCAACACCGGGAAAGGTAAAGGTGATGGTATGCCCCGTGATGATTAATTTATCGGCAAAATAGGGGAAGGGGTGAGCATGAAACTCATCTCGGATCCAACAAAATTGTGCTTCCCCTTGCTCGGCGATCGGTAAGCGGGGGTCTAAGCCGGCATGGACTAACCACACATCCCCCAAATCTAAGTACAGGGGCAATTGCTGCATCCAGGTAATATGCTCCTGGGGAACTTGATGATTGTAACTCGCTAAGGTCGGTTGGCCGCCACTGCGCAGCCAAGCCTGCAATAACGGCGGCACAATCGCACCACTGCCAATGGCGTCTAACATCATGCGTTCGTGGTTGCCCTGGAGGCAATGGTAGTGATTATCGATCACAAATTCCACCACTTTGGCGCTGTCTGGCCCTCGATCAATCAAATCGCCAACAAAATACACCCCGTCTTGACCGCTAGGGGCGATCGCCTCAAACAACTGGGAAAGGGCGTCAAAATGACCGTGAACGTCGCCAATAACGAAGCGTCGGGGGGAAGACATGGTAAAAAGCGAGTCCCAAAAAAAGCAGTCAACAAAGTGCCAAGATTACACTTAAGCATATCGTGTTGTGCCAATGACAGTTTGGTCAATCATTGCCGGGATAATCGCGGCGGGGGACGTAACCGCATGATCGCGTCTGTTTTTTTCCGTTTTCCCGCTTTCGTCTACGATAAATCCAACAAGGCCCGCTGCTGGTCTTGCCCATACTACTCGAATTAATCAATGTCCCTGCTTGTGCAAAAACCTGACATTCCTGCCTGTGCATGGCGACGGGCCCTGGGGAAAGGCTGGACAACCCCGTATACAGTCCGTTATGCCTCCAATTTAGACGATGGCCCCAACCATGGTATGCCCCTTGGCGGCTTTGGGGGCGGTTGTATTGGGCGATCGCCAGGGGGGGACTTTAACCTATGGCATTTGGACGGCGGCAACCATACCTTTAAAACCTTACCCGCTTGCCAATTTAGTGTTTATGAGCAGGTCGACGGGGGGGCATCCCAAGCCTATGCGATGGCCACCACAGCCCCAGAGGGGGGAGATCTCAGCCGTTGGCAGTGGTATCCCCCTGAAAAGGGGGAATACAGTGCCCTCTATCCCCGCAGTTGGTACGAATATCAAGGGGTCTTTAAAAGCGACTTAATTTGCGAGCAATTCTCGCCGGTGTGGGGAGGCAACTATCAAGAAAGTAGCTATCCCCTAGCGATTTTTGACTGGACTGTCCATAATCCTACCGATCAAGCCATTACCCTGAGTATTATGCTGACCTGGCAAAATACCGTTGGGTGGTTCACAAATGCCATCAAATCCCCCACCGTTAAGCTCCGGGATGATGGTAGCCCTGAGTATGAATATCAACCCCGCCTCGGCGACAGTACGGGCAACTTTAACCAATGGGTACAAGATAATTGGCGGGTGGGCTGTGTATTCAATCGCCTGCAACGGGACGAGGGTCTCGAAGAAGGGCAAGGACAAATGGCGATGGCGAGTGTTAGTCACCCTAACGTGGAGGTTTTTTATCATAGCCGTTGGAACCCCCAGGGAGATGGCTCGGATCTCTGGGACTCCTTTGCCAGCACGGGTTCCCTACCCGATAGTCAAGACGAAACCCCTGCCCAACCGGGGGAACAAATTGCCGGGGCCTTGTGTTTGCGCTTCACGGTGCAACCGGGCAAAACCCAACACATTCCCTTTGTACTGGCTTGGGACTTACCAATCACAGAATTTGCCCAGGGCGTGACCTACTATCGCCGCTATACGGATTTTTACGGCCGTAACGGTCACAATGTTTGGTCAATGATTCGCACGGCCTTGAAACATCGCCATACCTGGCGTGACAACATCCAAGCTTGGCAGGCACCGATTTTAGCCAATCCCCACTTGCCAGAGACCTTGAAAATGTCCTTATTTAACGAGCTGTACCTGTTGACCCAAGGGGGCAGCCTCTGGACAGCCGCAACGGAGACGGATCCCGTGGGTCAATTTGGGGTGTGTGAATGCATGGATTATCGTTGGTATGAAAGCTTGGACGTTAGACTATATGGGTCTTTTGGCTTGTTGATGCATTGGCCAAAACTCGAAAAAGCCATCATGCTGGCCTTTGCCCGGGCAATCCCGACGGCAGATCCCCAAGAGCGGGTCATCGGCTATAACCTATCCCTCGCCCCCCGTAAGGTTAAAAACGCGACCCCCCACGATCTCGGGGCCCCCAATGAACATCCCTGGGAGCGCAGTAATTATACTGCTTACCAAGACTGCAACCTCTGGAAGGATTTGGGCAGTGACTTTGTTTTATTGGTCTATCGGGATTTTCTGCTGTTGCCCGATGCGGACCACGACTTTTTGGTGGCATGCTGGCCCAGTATTACTGCTGCCTTGTACTATCTCAAGACCTTTGACCTGGACAATGATGGCATTCCTGAAAATTCCGGTGCCCCGGATCAAACCTTTGATGATTGGCGACTGCAAGGGATTAGTGCCTATTGTGGCGGCCTCTGGATTGCGGCCCTCGAAGCGGCGATCGCCATGGGGCAAATTTTATTAACCCAGTCGCCCCAACTCAGCGAGTTAGATCCCGGAGAGATCCAAGCGGCGATCGGTCATTTCAACACCTGGTTAGCCCAAGCCCGTGGTTTGTATCACCGTACTTTGTGGAATGGAGACTATTACCAATTAGATAGTCAAAGCGGTTCCTCGGTGGTGATGGCAGATCAACTTTGTGGGCAATTCTATGCAAGGTTATTAAACCTGCCCGATGTGGTGGAGGAACAATATGCCACCCAGGCCCTGCGCAAAGTGTACGAGACCTGTTTCCTCAAATTTCAAAATGCCCAATTTGGGGCAGCTAATGGATTATTACCCGATGGCTCCCCCCAAAATCCTAACGATACCCATCCGTTGGAAGTTTGGACCGGTATTAACTTTGGTTTAGCCGCCTTCTTAATTCAAATGGGGATGAAGGAGGAGGGCTTAAAACTGACGGAAACGGTCATTAACCAGATCTACACCAATGGGCTGCAATTTCGGACTCCCGAAGCCATTACGGCCGTTGGAACCTTCCGCGCCAGTCACTATCTACGGGCGATGGCGATTTGGGCCGTGTATGGTTTGCTAGAGGGTTTTGACAATTTACCCATGACCGTCCCCCCAAACGAGAGTGGTGAACCAGGTGCGTTGTGAACCGGCAGTTAGCTAAGGGGACGTTGCCCATGGCCGGCAAGGGAGTCGGCAAACATCAAGCAAGATTAGCGATCGCCCGTTACAATTCTTAATCGTAACGCCTAACTTGCCCCTGCCATGACGAGCTTATTAACGCCGGAAACCGTTCAAACTCCCTTTCCCGTTGGGGGCGAGGACGGCGATCGATTCGACTGTCGAGCGGTCTGGTATCCCTTAGCCTACGTGGAGGATTTGGATAAAACCAAACCCACCTCGTTTACCCTGCTGGGGGAAGATTTGGTCATTTGGTGGGAGCCCGGGGCGCAAACATGGCGTGTTTATGGGGATTATTGCCCCCACCGGTTAGCCCCGTTATCCCAAGGACGGGTGAATGAGGCGGGACAACTGGAATGTCCCTACCACGGTTGGACCTTTGCCGGGGAGGGGGACTGTCAATCTATCCCCCAACAATACCCCGATGGTCAAGCCCAAACGGCCCAACGGGCGTGCGCCCGGTCATTGCCCACCTGCGAGAAACAGGGCTTACTGTTTGCTTACCCGGGGGAGGCGCACCACGCAGAGCAAACGGCCGTGCCGATTGTGGATGTGTTAGAGGATGATTCACCGGCATGGGTCTGTTTGAATACCTTTCGGGACTTGCCCTACGATGCCTTGACGCTGCTCGAAAACGTGTTGGATTCGAGCCATATTCCCTACACCCACCACAACACTGTGGGTAAACGCAGTAATGTTAGCCCCGTGGATTTAGAAATGGTAACCGAAGGTCGTCAGGGATTCACCGGTGTTTGGGCAGAGGGGCCGCGACGGGGAACGTTGGGGACGCAACATACCACCTTCATTGCCCCGAATTTAATGTGGCATGATCTCACCTCTCAACAATTTGGCCGGACGTTAACCGTGGTTTATGCCACCCCCATTCGTCCCGGGGAGTGTCGTCTCTTTGCCCGCTTTCCTTTTAGATTTCCCAGTCAATTGCCCCGGCTTGTGATTGGGTTAACCCCCCGTTGGTATAGTCATTTGGGGCAAAATCGCGTCTTAGAGGATGACCAAATTTTCCTCCATTTCCAAGAGCGTTATTTGGCGAATAAAGGCGGATCGCCGGCGTACCAACAGGCCTGTTATTTACCCACCAAAGCGGATTTATTTGTCGCTAAATTTCGGCAATGGATTACTACTTACCAGGTCGATCCCTTTCCGGGGCAGTCCCTCCCCCCCCGGCTAACCACCGAGCAATTAATGGACCGCTATCATTCCCATACCCAACACTGTCGGAGTTGTCGCACGGGCCTAAGAACCATTGAAACACTGCAAACCCTGAGCCTGGCGATCGCCCTCCTTTGTCTCTCTTTACTCCCCCTGTTGACGGTGAGCATTGCCCCTAATGTCGGTTTGGGGATAGGTCTGAGTGTCATCACGGCGATCGCCTGGGGAACTTGGGCCGGATTAGGCAAATTCAAACGGTCTTTTTATCAAGGCAGTCCCATCCCTCCCCGTAATTTGCCGGCTAAAGGCTAAGTGAGAGATTACTCAAGATTGGGTGATCAATCCCCAGGCAGAGCGATAAATTGAAAAAAATTTTTTACCCCTCAATCCCTAGAAAATCACCATAGCTTTACCTCTGGAAACTAGGGAAAATTCGTGTAACTATCTTGTTTTTTCCTGATATTTTCCCTAGTCTGGCAATAGACAGAACGAGCTTTGATTTGAATTTTAATTCTGTTCTGTTTTCATCTTTCTGGAATTATTTGCCATGACTACTGCACAATTAGGAATACAAGAACCCGGTTTGTGGTCTCGGTTTTGTAATTGGGTAACTAGCACGTCTAATCGCCTTTATGTGGGGTGGTTTGGGGTGTTAATGATTCCCAGTTTATTAACCGCCACCACCTGTTTTATCATCGCTTTCATTGCTGCCCCCCCCGGTGGATATTGACGGGATTCGGGAGCCGATCGCCGGATCATTGCTGTACGGCAATAATAT
>JBEAQB010000294.1:0-9749 GCA_041164125.1 Cyanobacteriota bacterium | reverse complement strand
AGCGACGGGACATGGAAAACCTCCTATTGTCAAATAAAGTCCGATCTAAGAGTATACCAGAGGATTTCATTCCATCTCACAAGCGAGTCCGGAGGGTAAATTCATAATCGCTACCGGGTTCTAGTTGATAATCACTCCGTTCTAGAAATCGCCCCAGCGGTTCAAAAATGAGCGATCGCCCGAGGGAAGGCTGGACCCGCAGCTTGCCGTGGCGAAAATGCCATTGAAACTGCCATTGATAGCCTCCCGCCCGCACATCTCCTGCAAGGATGCCATGTTGCCAAGAGTGGGACGTTACCCTCACGTAAGCCTGGGTTTGGGGAGGAGATACCATGGAAAAAATGCCGCCATCATTTCCTGTGCAGTCTGACATCCTCCCCGCCCCGATTGCAAGCAATACGGTGGGGGGTTCCCAAATCAACCACCAAACCTATCAAGCAGGCTTTCGCTTACTTGACAGAGGTTCAAGTGTCCTTGGGCGTTAATTCGGGCGTGCCCCGCCCTACTCACTAATCCCAAGCCTTTAGCCAAAAGACTGCGACCGGCATTTTCATCCCTATCCAAAACCAATCCACAGGAGCAGATATGAGGTCTTTGGGATCAGGACTGATTGTGAATGAGGGCCAGTCCCAGGCCGTAATCGATAATTCGGCGCTAAATCATTGAGCTTCCCTTTGTATCGAAACGTAGGCATTAAGAACGGGGGGTGTGCTGATAGAATAAAAACGGTATTTTCGATTACCAATTTACCCCTTGCCGGCGCCCTAGGCACGAGTGCAGTAACTGACAAAAACATTCATCTTCCTGCCTTGAGCCTAATGGTTGTGTTTAAAGTCTGTTTATAAAATAAACCAAGATGTCCTTATTTGATTGGTTCGCCAACCGTGAAAAATCAGATCCGCCAATCCCTCAGCCCCAACCCCAACAAGAGCGCGAAGTGGCAGATGGGTTATGGACAAAGTGTCCTGTTTGCGGGGTTTTGACCTACACCAAAGATTTACAAGTTAACTGGATGGTCTGTACCGAATGCGGGCATCATATGCGCGTCGATAGTAACGAGCGGATTCGTCAGTTAATTGATCCAAAATCCTGGCAACCCCTTAACGAACATTTGCAGCCGACGGATCCCCTCAAGTTTAAAGATCGCAAATCCTATCAAGACCGCATTCGAGATACCCAGCGTTCTACACAATTAACCGATGCAGTCCAAACTGGTTGTGGACGTCTGGATGGTCTGCCTGTTGCCCTGGGGGTCATGGACTTCCGTTTCATGGGGGGCAGTATGGGATCCGTGGTAGGGGAAAAACTCTGCCGAGTAATTGAATACGCAACTCTCGAGCGTTTACCCGTGGTCATTATTTGTGCCTCGGGGGGAGCAAGAATGCAAGAGGGGATGCTCAGTTTAATGCAGATGGCGAAAATTTCTGGGGCGTTACAAAAACATCGCTCCGAAAAACTATTATATATTCCTGTTTTAACCCATCCCACCACAGGGGGCGTCACCGCAAGTTTTGCCATGTTGGGAGACTTGATTCTGGCAGAGCCAAAAGCGACGATTGGCTTTGCTGGACGGCGGGTGATTGAACAGACATTACGGGAGAAGTTACCGGATGATTTTCAGACTTCCGAATATTTGTTACACCATGGATTTGTTGACGCCATCGTTCCTCGCCCTCAACTAAAACGGACTTTGGCGCAATTAATCAGTATTCATCAGCCGTTTTATCCCATTTTGCCCCCGCTCAATGCCGATACGAAGCAAGTTAATCCAGAATTGATGCTGACCCAGTCTCCGTTGCCAATCGGGCGCCAGGTGTCTGTCCCAGGGGATAATGAGTGAACTAATGATGATAGCTCAGTGGGGGGTCAACCCATCGCCGCCAGCTTGGACAGCGTGGGTTTGCCCTAGGGGAGTGGTCAACCATGGCAGACGTTTATAGTATACCGCCACTGGCTAACCCTAAAATCATCCCTGCCCCGAGAATATGACCAAAACTCATGGTGGCCAACAATTCCGGTAAACCAAAAGGCTTTTTCGATGCCAATTGGGGGATTGAGAGATTTTTCCCTTTGCCAGGGTTTTGAATGGCAAAGTAACCGACAACAAAGGCAAAGAGGTTACAAAGACACATAATCAGGGCAACAGATAAATTCCAACTGGCAGTAATGGGAGTCGTTTGGGCTAGCAATACAGTTGCAATTGACATCTTAAAGAGTTCTCCAATGTGTATTAGTTAAAAGTGTTCTGGCTGGTCACACGCCCTCTCAACGGTGGTGAGCCAAAATATCAGGGATTTTTATCTCAGGAAATTATAGGCAGGTCTCTTTGCCAAAATGTGAATTTTGTTTGAATACTTAACATTTTTAGGAATAACGCCGGTAAGGTGACCTATCCTGAAGGGTGTTTGAGTGAAAGTCACTATGTTTGATGCTGATCATCGCCCCAGTGTTGCTTCGCCGCCGCCCCCCACTGCGGGGAATTTATTGGGGGGGGTAACGGGGGGATTATACGCGCTGTTTACTGTGTTACCTAACAGCAACAGCTTAGTAGTGAGTTGGCCATGGGTATTGATTTGGCAAGCGATGCTTTTGCTGTCGGTATTATGGCTGTTATGGCAAATTGGGCACAATAGACGCATAACCCCCTTGGGATTAGGAGGGGACTGGTTAGTGGTATTGGGGGCGATCGCCGTTGTCTGTAGTGTTGCTGGCGCTGAATTTCCCCCCCAGGCCCGATGGTATAGCTGGGTGTGGCTCAGTTTTGTGGCGGCGTTGTATGCCCTAAGAACATGGTTAACGTTTCGTCCCCGTCCTTTGGCTGCCATGGAGGGATTACTAACGTTTCAGGGTTATGTGGGGGTTAGTTTTATTGGTGTCAGTTTGCTGATGTGGGGGACCCAAACGCTGATTCCCTTTTGGCAACAAGCTCAGCAGTTTCAAGCGGCCGGGGTTAGCCACCGCTTCACTTTCACGGTATTAGAATTACAAAATTGGGCCCCCTTAGGGCATCAAAATTATGTCGCCGGTTATTTAATTTTATTGTTGCCCTTGTTGGTGATGTTAGCTGTAGTCAATCAGGGCAAAGCCCGCTGGTTTTGGGGCGTTAGTGTTGGCTTAGGATTGGTTGACCTTTATACGACAGGCTCACGGGGTGGCTTACTGGGATTAGCGACATTGATGGGGTTGGGCTTAGTCGGGATTGGGGTCATGGGTCGGCTGTCTAGAACCGGGTGGTTCGGATTAGGGGCAATGGCGATCGCCACTCTTGGGCTGCTCATCCAGACGAATGATCGCCTCATGACGAGTTTCATGGGGGTGCTGCAAGGGCAGGGGAGTGGTCAATTGACCTATCGCCTGATTAACGCTGAAGTGGGGTGGCGGATGGGGGCCACCCATCCCTTCACAGGGGTCGGTCTAGGGAACGTACCGTTACTGTACCAACACTATCGGCCCCTCTGGGCTGGACGGGAATCGGAATTAGTGTATCAACTCCACTCCACCCCGGTGCAATTCCTGGCGGAATTAGGGGGCTGGGGGATTATCTTGCCAGTGTTATTGACTGGGGGAATTATTTGGCAGGCTAGGCGGTGTTGCCAAGCCGCCCTCCCTGTAACCGTTCGTCTCTGGACGGGAGGCTTAAGCAGTGCCCTACTCAGTTATGGTGTTGTCAGTTTAACGGATTATCAGTTGGACAATGTTTGCATTAGTGGCATTATCGTGATTTATCTCGCCTGTCTATTGCAACTGGGGCAAGGGGCGGCCCGCAGCGTCGGCAAGCCTCGTTACGCCAGATGGCTATTTGGGGGGGGGATCAGCTTTGTGCTTGTTATGCTCATTTGGTTATTGCCAATTTTGCGGGCTTGGCAGCTATCGGCCATCGGTTTTCGTGCCCTAGCAACCGAGCAGGTTCCCCAGTTTATTGATTATCTCACCCGGGCCGAAGCGTTAGCGCCGTGGGAGCCCTATTATCCGACTCAATTAGGATGGAATACGGGCAAGTTGGCGTTACAGACATCGCTGCCTTCCCGTCGTCAGGATTACCTGAAAACGGCGATCGCCAGTTTTGAGCGTAGTCTCCAAGCATCACCTTATCTGGAATTTACCCATAACAATCTGGGTTGGTTGCAATTAGGGGTTGATCCCAAGGCCGCCAGCCAAGCTTTTTACCGAGGAACCCAACTAGTACCCGCCAAACGGGGGCTTTATTATGGCTTAGGACTGAGTTTATTGGCACAACAAAAAATTGATTTGGCGCTCCAGGCATTGACGATTGAATGCCTGCGAGATCCTTTATTTTTAACCAATCCCCTCTGGCGCGAGCCCAACTTCGCGCTGTTGTATCCCCTGTTGGTACAACAGGTGCAAACCCAGTTAGAAGAATTGTTGGTGGTCAACTCGGATGATGCCGACCTTGAACGCTTTTTACAACAAGTTCAAGGGGGATTAGCCTGGTGGCTGGGTCAGTTTCCTAAAGCCAAAAGCATTTTGGACGAATTTGGCGTTGCCGAAAGTCGAGCCCTACTTGCTCTGAGTCAAAACCCCGACGTGCCCCCCAACGCATTAACCCAGTTCCCTCGGGATGCCCAAAAAGTGATTCAAGCCTGGCAACAACCGGATCAGCGACGCCAGCTGATCACTCAAGCGTGGTTGGAAGCAACCAAAAAGCCTTTACCGGAGGGATTATTACAACAAATCTTAACTTCGCTGCAGGCTGTACCGGATTTTTACAGTTGGTTGCGGCAATCTGCCCCTGTATTGCGTTATCGTCGGCAACGACTGGGTTTCGGCGTCAGCCAAAGACATATTGATGGCCCTAATCCTGAAGATTTCTATCTGGTGACGGAAAATTTACCGATGGTCACCTGGTTTAATGAAATGTTGCCATCACCGATTGTGTTCCCCGCCCTAGATTATGCCCTTCAACCCTTGCGGGAAGTACTCTGGCAGGCGATCGCAAATGACCAGTAGACCCTGACATAGCCGGGAGACGGCCCCCAGAGTCACAAGGGGCCCCCTAACTGGGGCCCCGGGAACTCATGTCTTACACAAACGGGCTAAGCCGTGGCTAACTCTGGAGATAAGACCTTGAAGCCCAGGCGTTCATCAACAACGTCCACAAAAATGGTGTCCCCTGGCTTGTAATCTCCCCGTAGAATAGATTTGGCGATCGCCGTTTCTAGGTATTTTTGGACGGCCCGTTTCAACGGACGGGCACCATAGACTGGATCGAAGCCGAGTTCGGCCAGGAAATCTAAGGCCGCGTCAGAGAGTTTGAGCACTAATTTCTGCTCTGCCAGGCGATCGGCCAGGGACTGAACTTGGATCTGGACAATGGATCGTAATTCAGATTTTTGCAGACCATGGAAGATGATCGTTTCATCCACCCGATTCAGAAACTCGGGGCGGAAGTTTTCCCGCATGACATCCATCACCCGCGTGCGCATTTCTTCATAACGGGAATCATCCCCGGCTACGTCTAAAATGTATTGAGATCCTAAATTGCTGGTCATGATAATGATGGTATTCTTGAAGTCCACCACATGACCCTGGGCATCCGTTAAGCGCCCATCATCGAGGATTTGCAACATCACGTTAAACACATCGGCATGGGCTTTTTCAATCTCATCAAAGAGGATGACGGAATAGGGACGGCGACGAATAGCTTCGGTCAATTGTCCCCCTTCTTCATAGCCCACATACCCTGGAGGCGCTCCCATTAAGCGGGAAACGGCATGCTTTTCCATATATTCGGACATATCGATGCGCACTAGGGCGTCTTCTGTGTCAAATAAATTTTTGGCGAGGGCTTTAGCTAATTCCGTTTTACCTACCCCGGTGGGCCCAAGGAAAATAAAGCTGGCGGTGGGACGGTTGGGATCGGATAGACCGGCCCGAGATCGTTGAATCGCTTCAGCGACAGCAGTGACAGCTTCGTCTTGACCAATAACACGGTGATGTAATTCAGCTTCTAAATGGAGAAGTTTTTCCTTTTCTGATTCCACCAATTTGCTGATAGGAATACCCGTCCATTTGGAAATAATTTCAGCAATGTCCGACTCTAGCACTTCTTCCCGTAATAGGGTTTTGCCAGCAGTTTGATTGTCAGCCAGTTGTTTTTCGAGGGTTTCTACCTGACGTTGAAGATCGGTCAATTTACCATATTGCAATTCGGCGGCGCGGTTATAGTCGTAATCCCGTTGAGCCTGTTGAATTTCTAAGTTGGTTTGATCAATACTTTCTTTGACAGTACGGATTTGATCAATAATTGTTTTTTCTGACTGCCATTGGGCGTTAAATCGAGATTGTTCTTCTTTAAAGTTAGCCAACTCTTTTTCCAGTTTTTCTAACCGTTCCTTAGAGGCAGGATCATTTTCCCGTTGCAAAGAAAGGCGTTCCATTTCTAACTGGAGAATTTTGCGATCAACTTCGTCTAATTCCTCTGGTTTAGAGGTGATTTCCATTTTTAATTTGGCCGCTGATTCATCCACCAAATCGATCGCCTTATCGGGCAAAAAGCGGTCACTAATATAGCGGTTAGAGAGCATGGCCGCTGCCACCAGGGCCGAATCAGCGATTTTAACCCCATGGTGCAATTCATAGCGTTCCTTGAGACCCCGCAGGATGGAAATGGTATCCACCACATTGGGTTCATCTACAAATACTTCTTGGAAACGCCGCTCTAGGGCCGCATCTTTTTCAATATATTTACGGTATTCATCTAAGGTTGTCGCCCCAATACACCGTAACTCCCCCCGGGCCAACATCGGTTTTAACAGATTTCCCGCATCCATGGCCCCTTGGGTAGCCCCGGCCCCAACCACGGTATGAATTTCATCAATAAACAGAATAATTTGTCCTTCACTGTCGGTGACTTCTTTGAGTACCGCTTTTAGCCGTTCTTCAAACTCTCCCCGGTATTTTGCCCCCGCAATTAACGCCCCCATATCCAAGGAAATCAGTTGGCGATCGCGCAAGGATTCCGGCACGTCCCGGTTAATAATTCGTTGAGCTAATCCTTCGGCGATCGCCGTTTTGCCGACCCCAGGTTCCCCAATCAGCACAGGATTATTTTTGGTGCGGCGGGAGAGAATTTGAATGGTACGCCGCACTTCTTCATCTCGACCAATGACCGGGTCAAGTTTCCCTTCCCTGGCCAATTGGGTTAAATCCCGTCCATACTTTTCTAAGGATTCGTATTTACCTTCTGGGGTTTGATCTGTCACTTTTTGGCTCCCTCGAATTTGTTCAATCGTGGTCTTTAGTTTATCCGGCGTTAAGCCTAATTCTTGATAGAGTGCTTTCCCAAAGCGTTCATCCTGGGGATAAACTAAAATTAAATGTTCAATCGAAATATAGTCATCACCATATTTTTGCCGTGCTTTTTCGGCGTTATCTAACAGTTTATCTAAACTGCGACCCAAGTAAATAGACTCGCTAGGATTGCTAAGTTTGGGTTGTTTTTGAATGAAATCATTAATCTTGTCACGAACCCTCGGTACGCTAACCCCAGCCTTGTTGAAAATACTGGCAGCAAGTCCCCCTTGTTCCAATAATGCTTTTAGTAAATGCTCCGTCTCAATTTGTTGTTGTTGATGGTGTTTGGCAACCTCCGGAGTTTTGGCGATCGCCTCCCAGGCTTTTTCCGTAAACTGGTTGGGGTTAGTCGGTTGCATAGGGTCTGTTTCCTGATGTCTCACTGATGCTTGCTAGCCATTATTGTGACAGGTGAGATTCCCCAACAAAAAGAGTGATTTCCCGCTATGGAGGTAGGGTTTGCCCGGCTCAGCGGGTAGTTTTCAGTAGTTGTCTACTAGTCATGCCGATGAAAGTCACCACAAATCCCTTAAGATAGATAAAAACATTTACGTTAACGCAGTCAAGATTATCAATGGGCGACACCATAACCCTCCTATCCCGTCGGGAAATCGAAAAAATGCGACGAGCTGGCCAACTAGCCGCAGAACTCCTCGATCATCTAGCCCCAATGGTACAGCCTGGGGTCACCACCTTAGAATTAAATGATGAAGCCGAGCGCTGGACGGTGGCCCGGGGGGCCGTTAGCGCGCCCCTGGGGTACAATGGCTTCCCGAAATCCATTTGCACCAGTGTGAATGAAGTGATTTGTCATGGCATTCCCCATCGGAAACAGGTGTTAAAGGAGGGGGATATTATTAATATCGACGTGACTCCCATTGTGGACGGCTATCATGGCGATTCCTCCCGGACCTTTTTTGTGGGAACCCCTAGCCCCATTGCCGAGAAATTAGTCCAGGTAACGGAGGAATGTTTACGCTTGGGCATTGAAGCGGTGCGGCCGGGGGGCAAGATCGGCGATATTGGAGCCGCAATCCAAGCCTATGCGGAGGCCCACAACTTTTCTGTTGTGCGGGATTTTGTCGGTCATGGCATTAGTCAAATTTTCCATACGGCCCCCCAAATTCCCCATTTCGGTAAAGCGGGTAAGGGCAAACGGCTCCGTCCTGGCATGGTGTTCACCATTGAGCCGATGATTAATGAAGGGACGTGGGAAGCTGTCTTACAAAAGGATGGTTGGACCGCCAAAACCAAAGATGGCAAGCTTTCTGCCCAGTTTGAACATACGGTAGCGGTGACGGAGGAAGGGGTAGACATTCTCACCCTGAGGGGTTAGTGAGCAAACCGGCCAAAAGGCGATCGCCTCACTATGGGAATCTGCAACGATTTGCAACACAGTTATCCCCATGACTCCTGATATGTCTTGTGTTCCTTGGCAAATGAAGCTGCTCTACGATGGCGATCGCCGACAATCTCTATGGACTGGACAACTTAGCTAGCCATCTGTTCTGGCCTAATCTCGGCTAGAAACAGACAACCTTAATGAACTTTTTACTTCGGCACAACGGTCTAGTTAGACTTGTGCCTTTGGGCAATTTGCATGAGTAGTCGAAGTGCTTCATTAACCGAGTCACTGGTTGGAAATGCCTGGGAAACATCTGCATCAAGTAATACTACATTTGTTCCTGCTCTGTAGCGCTCGACATATTTTCCTCTAACACCGCCCTGCATTTTGCTAAAGTCATACTCAGGTCTTAAGTCGTCTTTTAACTCTTGGTTACTCTCCATCTTCATAGAACCTCTGCTCATTTCGGGTTGCTTCTCGTGCGCTAATAATCCTAACTCGATCTACCCGATCTGAGTGAGAAACAATCAGGATACGATTAGCACTGGATACTCCAATAATAACGTAACGTTCCTCACCATAGGAATGATCCGGGTCAGGGAACGTCACAGATAAGGGATCGCTAAAAACAGTAGATGCCTCATTGAATGAGACACCATGCTTTTTTAAGTTTGAGTTTGCTTTGTCTCGATTCCATTCAAATTGCATCTAAACAACACTTGCTACTCCACTTCAAAACTTAAGTTTAGCATCACAAAAGTGCGTTACATTGCATTAAATTACCCTACACAATCGCTCTTAAATCATAAAAACAATTACGGGTTATCTGTACTTTAAAATGATTACCTTTAAAGAATAATAAGCTTAAGCTTTTTGGATTTCGTAACTCAACCCAACCTACGGCCGAATCCCATAGAGCCACCATTTGGAACAACTCAATCTTAGTCTGCCCAAGACATACTGAAGAAATTCCTTGAAGCACTATCCCGATTAACAGCTCTAATTTCAGGGCGCTGCGATAATTTTCACAATAACTTGACCTAGATTCTTACAGATAACCTCTAAGCTTCTGCCCTCACCATCAAGCTAA
>JBEAQB010000293.1:0-5849 GCA_041164125.1 Cyanobacteriota bacterium | reverse complement strand
AGACGGGGGTTGAAAATTGTAAGATCCCCCCGCCTATCGGCACCCCCCTTGTCAAGGGGGGCTGGGGGGGATCGAGCACAAAGCCAATCTTCTATTTAATTACAGTTAGGTACTTATTCCTCCTGGTGATCCTAACTGACGCCATTGTTTCCCCGAATCAACAATGTAAACTAGGGTAAAGATTGGCGGAGAGTTTGTCATGGTCACATCAATTAAATGGTCTATCAGCGATTACCACCGGATGATAGAGTCGAATATCTTAACTGACAAACGCTGTGAATTAATTGCAGGTGAAATTTTATCCATGACCCCCGAACTACCGCAGCACTATAATACAGCAAAGAGGGGCGCCGCTTACTTAACCCAGTTGCTCCAAGGTCATGGGGAAGTTCGTTTTAATGGTCCCATTACTTTGGCGGATTCCGAACCAGAACCGGATATCGCCATTGTTAAGTTGCCCAATTCTGAGTATGATCATCGTCACCCCAATGCCAAGGATATATTTTGGTTAATTGAAGTTGCTAACAGTAGTCTAAGCAAGGATTTATCCTTAAAGAAAGCCGTTTACGCCCAGGCACAAATCCCAGAATATTGGGTGATAAACTTACAAACTAAAACGTTACTGGTTTTTCGAGCCCCCGTAGGGGATGATTATTCGCAAGAAATTGTTTGGACAGAATCCGTGATTTTCCCCCTAGCATTTCCACAGATTGAGATTGAAATTAGCCGCTTTTTTTCGGATTTGATACAGTCTTGATTTGGCTACTGGTCGAGATGAAATTAATGGAGATTAATGGCGGCTTGAATTATCAAAGCTGGTTCCAAGCAAGTTTGTGTTAGATCTGAATACGAGGTCTACGACCATTGAGGGAGGTGGATTCGGCCGATTCTAATGGGTAGATTCTTGCAAGGACGCCGGCGTTGATGAGTCACAATAGGTGCGGATTTGTTCAAACGCAGGAAAAAAAAGCCCAACCCATTTGCGATAAATTTCGTAGGACGCCGGGGAATTAATCACCGCATTAATCAGGTCCTGCCATTGGCGATCGCCTTGAGGGAGAAGCAGCCCATATTGTTGACAATCGAGGGGCAGGGAAGGATAGAGCACATAATCCTGGCCGAAGGGCAAGTTAAGTAGCAAAGCCTCGCCAAATAATAAAATCCCGTCGCTAGCAAACGCATCAATCTTTTTTTGAACCAGTGATTCTACCCCCCGTTGTCGAGCCGCACTGCCCTGAAATTCCAGCAAATCAGCGCGGGGATAGTTTTTTTGCAGAAAAGTAAGATTACTGGTTTCCTTCAACACCCCAATGCGTTGCCCACGAAGATTAGTATTGGCTCGAAATTGATCGAGCGCTTCGGCACGAATGAGCAACTGGGTCCCCGTCACCAAGAAGGGATCTGAAAACGTGACGGGGCCGGATAAATCGTCCCGAATCGTATTGGGGCCGCATTCCAAAGACACAGTCCCTTCCTCAATCAGACTAAAACGGTTAAACAGGGAAGATTGATACACTTTGACCATTATAATTTGTCCCCCCAGGGCCGCCGAGATCCGTCTTCTGATGACCTCTGCTAGGTCAACGCACATTCCCGTCCATTGATTGGCCGGCCCGTCGCGAAAACCAAAGGGGACTGCATCTTCCCGGATGGCAATGGTAAATAGGCCCGTTGTCTGAATCGTTTGTAAAATTGAGCCAGAGGTAATTGTTGGCGGGGGTTGTGCCGTGGCCAGTGGTGGAACAAGCCAGTGACTGACCCAGACCAGTAAGGGCAGGAGAGGAAACTTGCCGATCTGATGCCAAGGGGAAGTCATTGCCAGGAGTCCAGTAGATCGTTGAACAGCGCCTCTTCAATCCACGTTTTGGCAACAACCGTGAGGGGCAACGCCAACAGTAATCCGAGTAAGCCAAATAAGCTGGCAAACAGTAATTGAGCAATTAAAGTGACCGCCGGCAGTAATGACACTTGTTTAGCCATAACGATGGGAGTGAGCCAATAACTTTCGATGTTTTGAATCACAAAGTATAGAAATAGTACTGCGACAATCTTCCACGGCGCATCCAAAACAGCAATCATTAGGGGAAAAATGACGCTAGCTGCAGGGCCAATGTTGGGAATAAAATTTAAAATCCCCGCCATCAGGGCATGGACTAAGACCAGTTTGATTTGTAAGACCCATAGTCCTAGACCGCTGAGGGCTGCGATGAACAGGGAATTAATAATCACACCGGTCAGCCAGTTACCCAACGCCAACTCTGCTTGACTGAGTATTTGATCCGCCCGACGGCGGTAGAAAGACGGAAACAGTCTGAGGGCACTTTGGCGATAGGCTTGAGGGGAAAAGAGCATCATGACGGCGATCGCCACAATGAAGAGAATTTGCAGAAAGGCTGCCAAAGAGTTAGAAAAAAACTGGAGCAGCCCACTCAACAGATTGGCCCCTATCCCCGAAAGAGATTCCGGTAGGGTATCCAGTGACAACGCTTGGCTGAGAAAGGGGATATCACTCCGAGATCCGAGGGTCTGCACAACTTGCCTGAGGCGATCGCCAACACTGGGCAAGATACTAATGAGGGTTTGGAATTGTTCCCAGAAGGGGGGAATAATTAATAAGAAAAATAAGATCACCAAGACGGCGATCGATGACAGAGTCGTTGCCAAGGCCCAGGAACGCTGTAGGCCCCAAGCCTGCAACTGCTTCACCAGTCGATTTAACGCCGTCGTCAGGACAATGGCCAGGAACAACAACAGCAGTAGTTGGCGAATTTGCCATGCCACATAAAGTGCCATGATTAAACAGGTGAGTCCTAGCCATTGGCTCAGTTTCATGGGGGGATACCCTAGGGATTGTAATTAACAATACGGGCAAAACCCTCAGCATCCAAACTCGCTCCGCCGACTAGGGCCCCATCAATTTCAGGTTGGGCCATAATTTCATCCACATTATCAGCCTTGACCGAGCCGCCATATTGAATGGTTACATGCGGGTTAGATAATTGTGCCCGGATCACACCAATGACGCGATTCGCTTCCTTGGCGTCACAGGTATCCCCCGTGCCGATCGCCCAAATCGGTTCATAGGCGATCACCAACCGGGATTGATCCGCATTGACTAATCCCTGTTTGACCTGGTTAATGATCACTGTTTCAGCCTCTCCCGCATCCCGTTGATCTTTCGTTTCCCCGACACAGAGAATGGGAATCAAGCCACTGCCCTGGGCGGCTAATAGCCGTAGATTCACCGTTTCATCGGTTTCTCCGAAGTATTGACGTCGCTCGCTATGGCCAATCACAACATAGTGAACACCGATTTCCACCAGCATTGCCGCCGAAATTTCCCCCGTATAAGCCCCCATTCCATGCCAATGAACATTCTGTGCGCCCAAGCGAATGCGCCCACCGTGAAGATGCTGAGACATTATCTGCAAATCCGTGAAGGGTGCACACAGAACAATTTCTCGTGCTTCATTAGCCTCCTCGATCAGTGGTTTGAACTCCCGTAAAAACGCCTGCGCCTCGGCCTGCGTTTTATGCATTTTCCAATTGCCTGCAATAATAATTTTTCGCACGATTCGAATCTTAACGGTGAAGGTCACAAAATTTATCCCCCTCAGTTTAAGCCGTCAGGGGGATCAAGTGAAAGTAACCAGACAACAGGGTTGCACCCGGACAATTACTCTTCCAAAAACGCTTTAACTTCCCCTGTTGGCATCAAGACCAAGCGGATCGTTTCAGAGTGATTATTGGCGAGGGGAGACACCAAGGGGTCACCGGGGCTGGGTAACGGTAATTGCGCTAAGTAAAGACTAGCCGCCTTGCCGAGGGGAATGGCTTGCTGTACCTGACCGTCGGGGATGATGTGTAAACGATATTCCAACGTCTGGCTTTGGTCGTCCATCGGTTGCCATTGGCGTTGGTAAAAACGTCTAACTTCCGCCACTTGGGGAATGGTGTCTAAAAGATTCTCAGAAGGCGGCGGCAACGGTCGGGGGGCGGGGGTAACAGTGGTGGAGGTTTGGGGGGGAGGAATCCCCAGGGAATGGGTTGGATCCGGTGAAGCCTCCAGGGGCACAAGGGGGGGGAAGGGAGCCGAGGGAGAAACGGCGATTGGCGTTTGACTGGGGGGGGGAGGGGGCGTCAAGGCAGGGGGACGAATGGGTTGCGGGGGAACGACCAACGCCACATTGGGGTTGCGGGGCGGGGGCGAGGTTGTCACGACGGTAGAGGGGGGCGGGAGGGGATCCCTGAGGGCTAACAAGGGCGCTAAGGTCGGTGACGCGGCCGGGGGACGCGGCGGCGGCGGGATCGCTGGCATCACCTGTGGGAATTGAAACTGACTTTTGGCGGGAAGGGAACCAATCCCTTCCCCAATCCCTCCCCCCTCAGGTTGCCATTGACGCACCGTGATCCCCGCGACCCCCACTACCACCAGACTCCCTAAGGCGATCAGACTCCACTGCCAAAAGCCGTTGGTGGAAGCAGTTGCCGCCGGAAATTGGGCGGCTGCAGACTGTAAACGAAATTGTTCCAGGGCCGTCGTCAAATCAAATAACTGTGACGTGGTTAACGGAATGGCGCGATCCGGCCCCGTTAATCCTTGGCCTGGCGTTAGCTGTAGCTGATGACGAAATTGAGAGAGGGGAGAAAAGACAAACAGTGGCAGCAGCGGTGCCTCTCGGTCAGAATTGGTCGGCTGATCCGGGATCACTGTCTTGGCTGGCGGCGGACAAAATGCCTGACTCAACTGGGTTTGCACATAATCCTCCACCGTCTGGGCCAACAGATCCAGATGCTGGGGGGTGCCCACCAAGGTCGTCTGTTGTTCCTCCGCGAGACGCGGATCATCAAAATGCAAGACAAATTGGTACTCTGCGGGCAACGTCTTAGGAGAGGGTTGCCAAATTCCCCGCTTTTGCCAAAGCTCTAAGGTACAAGTGGGAGGCGTATAGCGTCCTAGTAAATTATCCCGGACTAGCTTCATAAACTAATGTTTGTGCGGTAACTAGCAGTACCCCCCAGAGACGACGGGCACCATCCTGACTACTATAAAAGAGTAACTCCATCAATAATGACAAGACGCTATCGTCCGTTAGGGGGGCGATTGACTGGGACTGATTGGCACAGTATGACTGATTTAGGTGCTTGAGTTTCGTCGCGTAGCCCCCTAACAACATCGTTTGGAAGGGATCTTTGCCTTGCTCCGTCCTTTGTTCAGCTAAAGTGATTGCTCGCCGTAACAACTCCTGATATTGCTGAGTCAAATGGCTGATGACAGCAACCAATGCCCGAATGCCATCTAAATCCAGTTGACTAACCGATTGGGACGGCAATGCCTGGGGGATCTCCAGACGGTTAACGGTCTTGACGGTCACCCCAGGATCCCTGGTTTCTACCTGCCGCAATGTCTGCTGCCATATCGCTTGATCCAGCCCTGTCAGTGCGTAAAGTGCTAACAAAAGCTGGTCTAAATGAATATTGATCCTAGCTAATTGGGAGGGGGTTAAGGGCTGATCCAACAGCAGGGGGAAAGCAGACGGGACAGTCGGGGACGAATTGCGGAAAGCCATAATAGGGGAGAATAACCGCAGCCCTGGAGCAGCGGCGTAAATTGACCTTAGCCTCATACCCTATCCTAACTGCTGTCGAAAAGCAGGGATATTCCGTCAGAAGGTGAACCGTTATCCCCAGTTGGACGGTGATCGGCAGTTTCCTACCCCACTTATAGTGCCCGCAAACTGATACTGCTGAGAGCCAAAGACAGATCCCGTTAAAAACTTCCTGGCTAGAAGGCAAAATTTTTGTGGACGGCAAACTCACTGTTATTCTACTTAGGAAAAACAAAATTG